>JBEOKH010000567.1:0-12870 GCA_040275625.1 Thauera sp.
TCAGCCCCTGCGTCACCTTCCGCCCCGAGCAGCGCGACTGGAAGGACATGGTGCACCCGGCCGCGGTCGACCCGACCGACGACCCCGCGCGCGCCGCGCGCCGCCTGATGACCGACGACGGCTTCAACGTCGGCGTGCTCTTCCGTGGCAGCCGCAAGCCTTTCCAGCCCGATCGGCGAGTCAGTGTCGATTCCGTAGCAGATCTCGAAAAGGAGTTCGTATTATGAGCAGCGCCGAATCGCAAGACAGCGCCATCCAGTCCATCGAACAGCTGCTGGCCCATGCGCTGGCAATGGAAGTCGAAGCAGTCGAGCGCTACGAGACGCTGGCCGACCAGATGGAGACGCACAACAACCGCGAGGTCGCCGCGCTCTTCCGCAAGCTGGCGGAGATCGAGAAGCTGCACGTCGACAACGTCAACGACATCAGCGCGGGGCACACCCTGCCGCACATCGCGCCGTGGGAATACGCCTGGCAGGCGCCCGAAAGCCCCGAGGCTCCGTCGATGTCGGCCGATGGCATCCATTACATGATGCACCCGTACCACGCGATCGCAATGGCGCTCGAAGGCGAGCGCCGCGGCGTGGCGTTCTACGACCGCCTGACCGCTCAATCGGAACGGGAGGATGTGCGCAAGCTCGCCGCCGAACTGTGTGAAACCGAGCGCGAGCACGTGACCCTGCTCGAAGCCTGGCTGAGTCGCTTCCAGCCGCCGCCCAAGGACTGGAACGAGGACCCGGACCCGCCCTTGCTGCAAGGGTAAGGCGCGAGGCGTCAGGAGCGAGGCGCGCGCGGGACTTCCCTTGCGCGCCTCGGGCTTTGGGGAGTAAGGCGCCGGGCGTCAGGAGTCAGGCGCGCGTGCTTTGCGCGCCGCTGAATTGCTCGAACGACTTCGCGGCACCCGCGAACAAATGCACCGAGGCGCCAGGAATGAAGGGGATTCTCCTCACGCCTGGCGCCTCACGCCTCTCGCAGCCGGAAAAGCGGCCGCCTGCAGCCCGCTTTCAGTCCGCCGGCCTGCGGTCAACCGTCAGTTCGTACCCCGCCTCACGCAGACCCTGCACCACGGCTTCGGGGTCCTTCGCCTCGAAGCGGATCGTCGCCGTGCGCTGCCCTTCGGCCTGCGGCGTGCGCGGCGACACCACCGACACAATGTAGCCGCCCTGCGCATTCACCGACGCCAGCAGCGCGGCGAGCTGGCCGGCGCGGTCCTGCAGCTTGACCGTGATCCGGGTCGCGCCCTCGACCCAGCAGCCGGTGATGTCGAGGAAGAAGTCGAGCAGATCGACGCTGGTGACGATGCCGACCAGGCGCCCCTGTTCATCGACGACGGTCAGGCAGCCGAGCTTCTTCGGCCGCATCAGACGCGCAGCCTCCTCGATCTGGGTGCTCGGCAAACAACTCACCACCGACTTGTGCATGATGTCCGCAGCGGTGATCTTTGACAGCAGATACTTCACCTCGCCCACGTCGAGCGTGGTGATCATCGATGGCTGGGCACGCTGCACGTCGCGGTGGGAGATGATGCCCACCAGGCGCTGGTCCTTGTCCACCACCGGCACGTGGCGCACCTTCTTCAGCCGCATGATCTCGGAGACCTGCGAGAACGAGGCGTCCGGTGCGACGTACAGCACCTCCCGGGTCATGATGTTTTCGACGAACATGAGTCACTCCATTCAAGAGAGAGGACAGCGAAGACCTGCCGCGGCACAAGAAGTATGCGCCCGCGGCAAAATGAGTGTTCGGCAGGCGTGCCAAGCCGCCTGCCGGTCGTGAAGCAGTTTATCGGAAAGGTCCATGCGTGGCGCAGGCCCGTCCGAAGTTTACGTGCGCGTTAACTTTACACGCAAAATTCTCGTTAACGTCAACGTTATCCTTTGACAAATATCAACCGACCGGTCAGTCATAGGTACTACGATCATCCCACAAGCCAGAAAGGGGAACCGGGCGACCTCAGTCACGCCCGAGCACCACCGGAGGAGACTTCAGATGACCGTCAGCAGCCCGCAGGGCACGACGAAGGTCGCCACTTACTGCTACCAGTGCGTGGCGGGACCTGACCTGCTCAAGGTCAAGGTCGAGGATGGCGTAGCCACCGCAGTCGAACCGAACTTCGACGCCGAAGACGTGCACCCCGCCGCAGGCCGCGTGTGCGTCAAGGCCTTCGGCCTCGTGCAGAAGACCTACAACCCGAACCGCGTCCTGCAGCCGATGAAGCGCACCAACCCGAAGAAGGGGCGCCACGAGGATCCGGGTTTCGTGCCGATCTCCTGGGACGAAGCACTCGACGCGATCGCAGCCAAGCTGCGCGGCATCCGCGAGACCGGCCTGCTCGACGCCTCCGGCTATCCGCGGGTGGCAGCGAGCTTTGGCGGCGGCGGCACGCCCACCGCCTACATGGGCACCTTCCCCGCCTTCCTCGCCGCGTGGGGGCCGGTGGACATGAGCTTCGGCAGCGGCCAGGGCGTCAAGTGCTACCACTCCGAGCACCTCTACGGCGAACTCTGGCACCGCGCCTTCATCGTCTGCCCGGACACCCCGCGCACCAAGTACATCCTGTCCTTCGGCAGCAACATCGAGGCCTCGGGCGGCGTGTGCGGCATCTGGCGCCACGCCGCGGCCCGCGTCGAGCAGGGCGTCAAGCGCGTGCAGATCGAGCCGCACCTGTCGATCACCGGCGGCTGCTCGGCCGAATGGGTGCCGATCAAGCCCAAGACCGACCCCGCCTGCATGCACGCGATGATCCACGTGATGCTGTTCGAGAACGAGCGCACACGCCTGGATATCCCCTTCCTCAAGAACATGACCGCGTCGCCCTACCTGGTGGCGCCCAACGGCTTCTACCTGCGCGACCCCGACACCCGCAAGCCGCTGGTATGGGATCTGCGCCAGGGCAAGGCGGTCCCCTTCGACACCCCCGACATCGACCCCGCGCTCGATGGTGACTTCGTCGCCTCCGGCCTCGAGGTGCTGCCCGACGAGGAGCTCGTCACCCACGCCGAGGTGGCGGTACGCACCGCCTTCGGCAAGCTGCTCGACCACGAGCGCACGTTCACCCCGGAGTGGGCGCAAGGGATCTGTGACGTCCCGGCCGCCACCATTCGGCGCATCGCCAACGAGTACCTCGACCACGCCGAGGTCGGCGCCACGATCGAGATCGAAGGCCGCACCCTGCCCTTCCGTCCGGTCGCAGTGACCCTCGGCAAGACGGTCAATAACGGCTGGGGCGGCTACGACTGCTGCTGGGCGCGCACGCTGATGGCCTGTCTGGTCGGCGCGCTCGACGTACCCGGCGGCACCATCGGCACCGCGGTGCGCCTGAACCGCCCCGCCAATGATCGCCAGACCAGCGCCAAGCCGGGCGTCGACGGGTTCATGGACTACCCGTTCAACCCCACCGACAAGGAAAACTGGATCTCGCGCCCGCAGATCCGCAACGCCAACCGCACCCTGGTGCCGCTGGTGGCCAACTCGGCGTGGAGCGCCGCGCTCGGCCCCACCCACCTGGCCTGGATGCAGCAGCGCCACGGCTTCGATTGCTTTCCCGAGCCCACCCAGCCCGACGTGTGGTTCTTCTACCGCACCAACCCGGTGGTCTCGTTCTGGGACACCCCGCAGGTCGCCGAGGCGGTCGCGAAGTTTCCCTTCATCGTCGCCTTCACCTACACCCGCGACGAGACCAACCACTTCGCCGACATCCTGCTGCCCGACTGCACCGACCTCGAGGGCCTGCAGATGCTGCGCATCGGCGGCACCAAATACGTCGAACAGTTCTGGGAGCACCAGGGCTTCGCGCTGCGCCAGCCGGCCGTACCGCAGCAGGGCGACACGCGCGACTTCACCTGGATCACAACCGAACTCGCGCGTCGTGCCGGCATCCTCGACGTCTACAACAAGGCGATCAACCGCGGCGCCGCCGGCGTGCCGCTGAAGGGGCCGAACTACGACTTCTCGCTCAAGACCGACCACGCCTACGGCGTCGAGGAGATCTGGGACGCGAGCTGTCGCGCGGCGAGCGCCGAGCTCACCGAGGGCAAGGAAGACCATGGCCTCGACTGGTGGCGGGAGCACGGCTTCCGCACGATCGGCTATCCGCGCCTGCAGTGGTACCTCTACCCGCACCTGGTCGACAACGGCCTGCGCTTCGAGATGCCTTACCAGGAGCGCATCACCCGCATCGGCCAGGAGCTCGGTCGTCGTCTGCACGAATCGGGCATCGACTGGTGGGATCGCCAGCTCACCGAATACCGCCCGCTGCCCGAGTTCCACGACTTCTCGAACCTGATCAAGCATGCGGTGATCTCCAACCTCGGCGGGCGCGAGGAGGACTTCCCCTTCTGGCTGCTGACCTCGCGCAGCATGCAGTACGCCTGGGGCGGCAACGTCAGCCTGCAGATGGTGCGCGAGGTCGCTGCCAACGTCGCCGGTCACCGCGGCGTGATCATGAACCCGAGCGCGGCGCGCAAGCTCGGCATCGAGGACGGCGACCTGGTCGAGGTACGCTCGCCGCTGCGCGAGACCCGCGGCCGCGTCGTGCTGCGCCAGGGCATCCGCCCCGACACGCTGCTGATGGTCGGCCAGTTCGACCACTGGATCACGCCCTACGCCAAGGATTTCGACGTCCCCAGCATGAACGCGCTGGTGCCGATGCTGATGGACCTCACCGACGCCACCGGCTCGGCGGCCGACATCGTCCCGGTCTCGATCAAGCGCATCGGAGGTGCCCAATGACGCGCTACGCCATGGTGGTCGACCTGCGCCGCTGCGTCGGCTGCCAGACCTGCACCGCCGCCTGCAAGCACACCAACGCCACTCCACCGGGGGTGCAATGGCGCTGGGTCCTCGACCTCGAGGCCGGCGAGTTCCCCGACGTCACCCGTACCTTCGTTCCGGTCGGCTGCCAGCACTGCGACGAGCCGCCGTGCGAGACGGTGTGCCCCACCACCGCCACCAAGAAGCGTGCTGACGGCCTGGTCACCATTGACTACGACCTGTGCATCGGCTGCGCCTACTGTTCGGTGGCCTGTCCCTACAACGCGCGCTACAAGGTCACCCGCGACACCCCGGCCTATGGCCAGGGCAAGAAGATGGCCAACGAGACGAAGCGCGCCGACCCGGCGCGGATCGGTGTCGCCACCAAGTGCACCTTCTGCTCGGATCGCATCGATTACGGTCACGCCCACGGTCTCACCCCCGGCGTCGACCCCGACGCCACCCCGGCGTGTGCCAACGCCTGCATCGCCAGCGCGCTGACCTTCGGCGACATCGACGACCCGGACAGCAAGCCCTCGCGGCTGCTGCGCGAGAACGAGTATTTCCGCATGCACGAGGAGCTTGGCACCGGTCCCGGCCTCTTCTATCTCTGGGAGAAAAAGCAATGAGAGGCGTCGAACCCGAACTGCAGCCCTTCTGGGACGCACGTGCCGCCGGTAACTTCATCGGCGGCGGCACCGGCAGCGGCCTGCTGCTATGGACCGCGATCGCCGCCAGCGGACACGGCACCGAGACCACCCCCACGCTGCTGATCGCGCTCGCCTGCATCGGCGTCGGCCTGTTCTGCGTGTGGATGGAGATCGGCCGCCCGCTGCGCGCGCTCAACGTGTTCTTCCACGCCCGCACCTCGTGGATGACACGCGAGGCGATCATCGCCGGCCCGCTCTTCCTGTGCGGCGCGCTCGCGCTGCTCACCGGCTCGCTGCTCTTCCTGTGGCTGGCCGCGTTGATCGCGATGAGCTTCCTGTACTGCCAGGCGCGCATCCTGCAGGCCGCGCGCGGGATCCCCGCCTGGCGTGAGCCGGCGCTGCTCGCGCTGATCGTGGTCACCGGGCTGGCGGAGGGCGCGGGCCTGCTCGCGCTGGTGTCACCGATGCTGGCCGGCTCGCCCGGGCGGGAGTTCGCCGTGCCGCTGCTGGTGCTGGTGGTGCTGCGCTACGCGATGTCGCGGCGCTACACCCGCCGCATCGCCGCGCCCGGCAACGCACCGCTCAAGACCGTTCGGGCACTGCGCGAGACCGACCGCCAGTTCCTGCTGCTCGGTCATTACTTCCCGGCCGCGTTGCTGGTGATCGGATTCTTCGTCGGTGGCAGCTTCGGCACTGCGCTGCTCGCCCTCGCCGGGGTGGCGGTCACCGCCGGCGGCTGGCTGTTCAAGCTCGCCCTGATCACCCGCATCGCCTACACCCAGGGCTTCGCGCTGCAACACGTGCCGGCGCGTACCCCGGGCTACGCCCACCCAGGCGTCAAGCCAGGCTGGAACTGAAGCACCGTCTCCACCCATCCCGGCGGCGGAGCCCACAGCGCCCACCGCCGGCACAAGGAGTGCACAGCATGTACGAAGTCAGGATTCACGGCCGCGGCGGCCAGGGCGCCGTACTCGCGGCCCAGTTGCTCGCGACCGCGCTGGTGTTCGACGGCAAGTACGCAGTCTCCATCCCCGCCTTCGGCTTCGAGCGGCGCGGGGCGCCGGTGGTGTCCTTCATCCGCTCCAGCGACCGCGAGATCCGCCAGCTCACCAACATCTATGCACCCGACTGCATCATCTGCGTCGATCCCGCACTCGCCCGCACCGTGAACATCTTCGCCGGCCTCAAACCCGGCGGAACCCTGGTGCAGGCGACGTCGCGCCCGCTCGCCGAGATCGACGTGCCCGACAGCGTCGGCACCGTCGGTCTGTGCGACGCGGTGCGCATCGCCACCGAGATCTTCGGGCGCCCGATCACCAACACCCTGATGCTGGGCGCCTTCGCACGCAGCACCGGCGAGGTCTCGCTCGAGGCGCTGAAGAAGGTGATCGAGCAATCCGACTTCCGCGACGCCGGCCTGCGGCAGAACCTCGACGCCCTCGAACGCGGCTACGCCGAGACGACGGTGCACACCCTCGAACGGAGGATCACAGCATGAGCGAGCGCCACCAACACTACCCGGCCTGGCACCTCAAGGAGGCCGGGGTTCCCGACGACCTCTGTCCGGTCGCCACCGAGCAGAGTCCGATGTTGCCGGGCGACTGGCGCAGCTTCCGCCCGGTCGTCGATCGCGACAAGTGCGTCAAGTGCGCGGTGTGCTGGCTCTACTGCCCGGTGCAGTGCGTCGAGGAGCACGCCGCCTGGTTCGACTTCGACATGAAGACCTGCAAGGGCTGCGGCATCTGCGCGCACGAATGCCCGCAGCGGGCGATCACCATGATTCCGGAGGCGCAATGAACACCACCACGCTCGACACCGCTCCCACCGCCGAAAAGAAGCCGGCACCACAGCTGATGCTGTGCGAGGGCAACGAGGCCGCCGCGCTCGGCGTCGCGCTCGCCCGCCCCGACATGGTCGCGGTGTATCCGATCACGCCGCAGACCTCGCTGGTCGAGAAGCTCGCCAAGCTCATCGCCGACGGCAGGATGGACGCCGACATCGTCGATGCCGAGGGTGAGCACTCGGTGCTGTCGGTGTTGCAGGGCGGCGCGCTCGCCGGCGCACGCACCTACACCGCGACCTGCGGCCCCGGCCTGGCCTTCATGTTCGAGCCCTACTTCCGCACCTCGGGCATGCGCCTGCCGCTGGTGATGACCATCGTCACCCGCGACGGCATCACCCCGCAGTCGGTGTGGGGCGGCCACCAGGACGCGATGACCGTGCGCGAGGCGGGCTGGATCCAGATGTACTGCGAAACGGTGCAGGAGGTGCTCGACACCACGGTGATGGCCTTCCACCTCGCCGAGCACCACGACGTGATGCTGCCGGTCAACGTGTGCCTCGACGGCAACTACCTGTCCTACGGCACCTCGCGCATCGAGATGCCCGACCAGGCCGAGGTTGACGACTTCATGGGGCACAAGGACGTCAACTGGCACGTCGCCCTCGACCCGCTGCGCCCGATGGCGGTAGACCCGCTCACCGGCGGCTCGGGCGGCAACGGCCCCGAGACCTTCGTGCGTTACCGCCGCGGCCAGTGCGCCGGCATGAAGAACGCGCTGCGCGTGATCACCGACATGCACGAGGACTGGGCGCGCCGCTTCGGCGAAGGCCACCGCTTCGCGCCGCTGGTCGAGGAATACCAGCTCGACGATGCCGAGTACGCGATCATGACCCTGGGCAGCATGACCGGCGCCGCCAAGGACGCGATCGACGAGGCCCGCGCAGCGGGCGAGAAGGTCGGCCTCATCAAGATCAAGACCTTCAGCCCCTTCCCGGTCGAAGCGCTGCAGCACGCACTGCGCGGCGTGCGCGCGCTCGGCGTGGTCGACCGCTCGGTCAACTTCCGCTGGAACTGCGGACCGATGTTCCAGGAGACGCTTGGCGTGCTCTACCGCCTCGGCCGCCAGGTGCCCGCACAAAGCTTCATCGGCGGCCTCGCCGGCGCCGACCTCACCGTCACCACCTTCCGCCGCGTCATCGACGAGACCCGCGCCCTGCTCACGCGTGCGCCCTCCGACGAACCGGTGTGGCTGAACGCCAAGGACTGAGGAAACCGCCATGCACACCACCGACTACCTGATCGCCGGCAGCAGCCATGCCGCCCTCGAGGCCATCAACGCGATCCGCATGCACGACGGCGAAGGCAGCATCACCGTCGTCACCCGCGATCCGCACCGCCCCTACTCGCCCACCGTGCTGCCCTACGTGGTCTCCGGCCGGTCGACGCCCGAACGCGTGTTCCTGCGCGACGACGACTTCTTCACCGCCAACAAGGTCGATTACCGCAGCGGCTGTGCGCTCGCCGCGATCGACCCTGCGGCGCACCAGGCGCGCCTCGCCGACGGCAGCACGATCGGCTACCGCAAGCTGCTGCTCGCCACCGGCGCCAGCCCGATCGTGCCACCGATTCCCGGCATCGACCGCGTCGACTACCACGTGCTGCGCACGCTCGACGACGCCACGCGCTTGCGTGCGGCGATGGCCGCGTCGAAGAGCGCGGTGGTGCTCGGCGCCGGACTGGTCGGCATGCACGCCGCCGAAAACCTGGTCAAGGCCGGCGCCAGCGTCACCATCGTCGAGATGAGCAAGCAGCTCACCTCCGGCTACTTCGACGAGGTCGCCGCCGGCATGATCGAGCAGGCCTTCCTCGGCAACGGCGCGAAGATCCGCACCGGGCACCGCGTCGTCGGCCTCGAGCCGAGCGCCGACGGCGCCACCCTGCACCTGGACAACGGCGACACCATCCCCGCCGACCTGCTGCTGGTCGCGGTCGGCGTACGCCCCGAGCTCGGCTACCTCGACGGCAGCGGCATCGCCACCGAGCGCGGCATCCTGGTCGACGACACCATGCGCACCAGCGCAGAAGACGTGTGGTCGGCGGGCGACTGCGCACAGGCGCGCGGCTTTTTCACCGGCACCCCGGTGATGAACGCGATCCTGCCCGACGCCACCGTCCAGGGCCGCATCGCCGGCATGGCGATGGCGGACGACCCGGGGCTCAAGCCCTACCCGGGCGGCGTGCCGCTCAACACCTACCACTTCTTCGGCCGCCACGCGATCTCGGTGGGCAGCGCCGCAGTCCCCGAAGGCGGACGTGCGCAGGTGCGCTTCGACACCGCAAGCGGACGCTACCTGCGCGCGGTGTTCGACCGCGACGAGCGCCTGACCGGCATCTTCGGTGTGAACGAATTCTTCGACGCCGGCGTGATGGCCCAGCTCATCGTGCGCCGCACCGAGCTCGGGCCGCTGCGCGAGCGCTTCTTCGCCCAGCCGCTTGCCACCGGCCGCGAGCTGATGTCGAAACTCTGGCGTTAAGGGGAACACCATGGGACAAGCCTACTCCACCATCGCCTTCGACCCCGCCAAGTGCGACGGCTGCGGGCAATGCATGACGGCCTGCTCGAGCGTCAAGTTCGACTCGGCCGACACCACGCGCTCACTGATCCAGATCGTGCGCAGCGGCGGCGACAGCGATGCGCCGCGCCTGCCCGGCGAGTTCGAGCTCGCGCTCTGCCGCCAGTGCGCCGACCCCAAGTGCGTCACCGTGTGCCCCGCGGGTGCGCTCGGCAAGAACGGCACCAACGGCGTGATCGACTGGGACGCCTCGAAATGCGTCGATTGCCTGCTGTGCACGATCGGCTGCACCTACGCCGGCATCGCGCTCGACGAGCACACCGGCCGCGTCAGCAAGTGCGACACCTGTGACGGCAAGCCGGCCTGCGTGCCCGCCTGCCCGACCGGTGCGCTGCGCCACATCACCACCGCGCGCATCTACAACGACGTCGGCAGCTGGGAAGATCTCTTCGCGCCCGGGCTGGCCGGCTGCCAGGGTTGCAACACCGAACTGCTGATGCGCCATGCGCTGCGCCGCGTCGGCCCCGACACCGTGCTCGCCACCCCACCGGGCTGCGTGCCGGGCATGGGCTCGGTCGGCTTCAACGGCACCACCGGCACCAAGGTCCCGGTCTTCCACCCGCTGCTCACCAACACCGCGTCGATGCTCGCCGGCGTCAAGCGCCAGTACGAGCGCGTCGGCCGCAAGGTCACCGCGATGGCGATCGCCGGCGACGGCGGCGCCTCGGACGTCGGCTTCCAGTCGCTGTCGGGCGCCGCCGAGCGCGGCGAGCGCATCCTGTTCATGGTGGTCGACAACGAGGGCTACATGAACACCGGCATGCAGCGCTCGAGCTGCACGCCTTACGGAGCCTGGACCTCGACCACCCCGATCGGCGCGCACGGCCGCGGCAAGACGCAGGACGCCAAGAACCTGCCGATGATCATGGTCAATCACCGCTGCGCCTACGTCGCCACCGCGTCGACCGCGTACATGGAAGACCTCTACGACAAGCTCGACAAGGCGCTCGCAGCCTCCGAGGAGGGCTTCGCCTACCTGCACGTGTATTCGCCCTGCACCACCGGCTGGCGCTTCCAGAGCGCGCTCAACATCGAGGTCGCGCGCAAGGCGGTCGAATCCAACTTCGTCACGCTGTGGGAATACACCCCCGAGAACGGCCTGCACTTCACCCGCCCGGTCGACAAGCCGCTGCCGGTCGCCGACTACCTGAAGGCGATGGGACGCTTCCGCCACCTGAGCCCGGACCAGGTCGAGCATATCCAGAAGAAGGTGGCAGAGAACCTGCGTTTCGTGAAGCGGATCGCGGAGCAGCCCGATGAGCTCTGACGCCCCCGAGCAGATGACGCGCAGCGCGCTGCAGGCGCTGCAACTCGAGCGCATGCGGTGGACGCTGCAGCACGCGTACGACAACGTACCGCACTACCGGCGCGCCTTCGAGGCCGCCGGGGTCCACCCCGCAGACCTGCGCACGCTGGCCGACCTGGGGAAATTCCCCTTCACCGCCAAGCAGGATCTGCGCGACAACTATCCCTACGGCCTGTTCGCAGTGCCGATGGCGAAGGTCGTGCGCATCCACGCGTCATCCGGCACCACCGGCCGCCCCACCGTGGTCGGCTACACCCGGGGCGACATCGAGCGCTGGGCCGAGGTGATGGCGCGCTCGCTGCGCGTGGCCGGGGCCACCTGCGACGACATCATTCTCAACTCATACGGCTATGGCCTCTTCACCGGCGGCCTCGGCGCGCACTACGGCGGCGAGACGCTCGGCGCCGCGGTGATCCCGATGGGCGGCGGCAACACCGAGAAGCAGATCCAGCTCATCCAGGAGTTCCGCCCGACGGTGATCATGGCGACACCGTCCTACATGCTGACCCTGGCCGACGCCATGCAGCGCATGGGCCTCGATCCGGCGGCGACCACGCTGCGCCTGGGCATGTTCGGCGCCGAGCCGTGGACCAACCAGATGCGCGCCGAGATCGAGAACAGCCTGGCGCTGGACGCGATCGACGTCTATGGCCTGTCCGAAATCATGGGACCGGGCGTCGCCTGCGAGTTCATCGGCCACAAGGACGGCCCGCACATCTGGGAAGACCACTTCTACCCCGAGATCATCGACCCGGTCACCGGCGAGGTGCTGCCCGAGGGCGAACGCGGCGAGCTGGTGTTCACCTCGCTGAGCAAGGAAGCGATGCCGATGATCCGCTATCGCACCCGCGATCTCACCCGCCTGCTGCCCGGCACCGGCTGCCCGATGCGGCGGATCGACAAGATCACCGGGCGCAGCGACGACATGCTGATCATCCGCGGCGTGAACGTGTTCCCGACCCAGATCGAGGAAGTGCTGCTGCGCCACGACAAGCTGTGCGGCCACTACCAGCTCGTGCTGACCCGCGACGGCCACCTCGACCAGCTCACGGTGCGCGCCGAACTGCGCCCCGAACTGGCCGACGGCATCGGCCAGGGCCTGCGCCGGCAGATCGGCGAGGAGGTCCGCCACGCGATCAAGAGCCTCGTCGGCATCAGCGCCGAGATCGAGATCCTCGAACCCGACAGCATCGAACGCACCCAGGTGGGCAAGGCCAAGCGCGTCATCGACCGCCGCAACGTCGCCACCAGCACCGTGTGAACGCATCACCCCACCAGAAAAGATACGGAGACACCCGATGACCGCAGTCCAAGCCCACGCCGCCAGCCGTGCAGCGGGAGAAGCCGCGCTGATCTATCGCGCTGCGCTCGACGCCGGGCGCACCACGCTCGACGAGGTCGAACGCGACCGCCTGCTCGCCGCCGCCGACCTGCAGCGCGCCCCAGCGCCCGCTGGCGCGGTGGAGCTCTCGATCCGCATCCACGCCACGCGCGAGTTCGGCCTCGTGCTCAGCGCCGGTGCCGGCGGCCTCGACGCCGCGCTCGACGCGGCCAATTTCGCCCGTGACCGCGCCGCGGTGCACGCCGCGGTCGAGCTCACCGACGGCATGGACTTCCTCGAGCGCTTCAAGCGCACGATCGCCTGGCAGCGCATCGCTGCCCTGTGCGTGCGCCGCGGCCTGGAGGCACCGACCGCAGCACTCGCCCAGCTCCTCGACGCGGCGCTGCAACTGGCCGCGGGTGGCC
>JBEOKH010000568.1:0-3463 GCA_040275625.1 Thauera sp.
CCAGCACGCCGGCCGCCGGCGCGGGGACCTCGAGCACGACCTTGTCGGTCTCGATGTCGATCAGATTCTCGTCGCGCGCGACCGCGTCACCTTCCTTCTTGTGCCAGGTGACCAGCGTGGCCTCGGAAACGGACTCGGACAGCTGCGGTACTTTGACTTCGATCAGCATGAATTTCTCTCCCTGGATATTGTTCAGTTCGGGGACTGCGGCGTGGTGTCCTGGATGGGCCCGAACGCGTTTTCGAGGACCGCCTTCTGCTGCGCGTTGTGCTTGGCGTAGTAGCCGACCGCCGGCGATGCGGCAGCGGGACGGCTGACCAGCAGCAGACGACGCTTGGTGCCGAGCACGTTGACCAGGTGCTGACGCGAGGCGAGCCAGTACCAGGCACCCTGGTTACGCGGCTCTTCCTGGCACCAGACGATCTCCTTCGCATTCGGGAACTGCTCGATCGCCTTGGCGAACGCATCGACCGGGAAGGGATAGAGCTGCTCGATGCGGACCAGCGCGGTGTCGGTGATCTTGTTGTCGCGACGATGGGCGAGCAGTTCGTAGTAGATCTTGCCCTGGCACAGCACGACGCGCTTGACCTTCTTGGCGTCGAGCTTCTCGACCTCGGGGATCACGGTCTGGAAACCGCCGTTGGCGAGTTCGTCGATCGACGAGATCGCCTCCTTGTGACGCAGCAGCGACTTCGGCGTGATGATGATCAGCGGCTTGCGCACCTTGCGCATCATCTGCCGGCGCAGCAGATGGAAGACCTGCGCCGGGGTGGTGGGCACGCAGATCTGCCAGTTGTGCTCGGCGGCGTTGTTCATGTAACGCTCGATACGCGCCGACGAGTGCTCCGGGCCCTGCCCCTCGTAGCCGTGCGGCAGCATCAGCGTGAGGCCGCACAGGCGCCCCCACTTCGCTTCGCCCGAACTGATGAACTGGTCGAGCACGACCTGGGCGCCGTTCACGAAGTCGCCGAACTGGGCTTCCCAGACGACGAGCTCATTCGGCTCGGTGGTCGCGTAGCCATACTCGAACGCGAGCACGCCCTCCTCGGACAACACCGAGTCGAAGCACTGGAAGCGCGCCTGGCCATCCTGGATGTGGTCGAGCGCCTTGTAGATCCCCTCGTCCCAGCGCTCGCGCTTCTGGTCGTGCAGCACAGCGTGGCGGTGGAAGAAGGTGCCACGACCGACGTCCTCGCCCGACAGACGTACGCCATAACCCTGCGCGAGGAGGCTGGCGTAGGCGAGGTTCTCGCCCATGCCCCAGTCGAGCGGCGCTTCGCCGCGCGCCATCGCGGCGCGGTCGTCGATGATCTTCTTGACGCGCGAGTGCAGCGCGAAGCCCGCGGGCACCGCGCTCAGACGCTCGCCCAGGCGCTTGATCTCCTGCACCGGGATCGCCGTGTTGCCCTCGTCGGTGTAGGGCTGCTTGAGGTAAGGCGACCAGTCGACGGCAAACTGCCGGTTGTGCCCGGACAGCACCGGGTTGTAGAGCAACTCGCCCTTGTCCAGGTGCTCGCGGCACTGGGCGATCATCTGATCAGGCTCCTCGGCCGTGAGCGTGCCCTCGGCGACCAGGCGGTCGGCGTAAAGCTTGCGTGTGCCGGGGTGCTTCTGGATGGTGCGATACATCAGCGGCTGGGTCACCATCGGCTCGTCCTGCTCGTTGTGGCCGAGCTTGCGGAAGCAAATGATGTCGACCACGACGTCCTTCTTGAACTCCTGGCGGAATTCGACCGCGAGCGCGGTGACCAGCGCCACGGCCTCGGGGTCGTCGCCATTGACGTGGAAGATCGGTGCCTCGACCATCTTGAAGATGTCGGTGCAGTAAAGGGACGAGCGATAGTCGCGCGGATCGGAGGTGGTGAAGCCGATCTGGTTGTTGACGACGAGATGCACCGTACCGCCGGTGCCGTAGCCACGCGTCTGCGAGAAGTTCAGCATCTCCTGGTTGACGCCCTGGCCGGCCACCGCGGCGTCGCCATGGATCAGCACCGGGAGGACCTGCTTCTTGTCCGCATCCCCGCGACGCAACTGGCGTGCGTACACCGAGCCCTCGACGACCGGGTTGATGATCTCGAGGTGCGAGGGGTTGAAGGCGAGCGTCAGATGCATCGGACCGCCCGGGGTCATGACGTCGCTGGAGAAGCCCATGTGGTACTTCACGTCACCCGCGGTGAGATCAGCTGCGGCCTTGCCCTCGAACTCGGAGAACAGCATCGACGGCGACTTGCCGAGGGTATTCACCAGCACGTTCAGGCGGCCCCGGTGAGCCATGCCGATCACGGTCTCGGACACGCCGAGACTGCCGCCGACACGAATGACCTCGTCCATCGCAACGATCGCGGACTCGCCGCCTTCGAGCGAGAAACGCTTCTGGCCAACGTAGCGGGTGTGCAGGTAGCGCTCAAGGGTCTCGGCAGCGGTGGTGCGCTCTAGGATGCGCTTCTTGACGTCGACGGAGAACTTGGGCGTGCCGCGCAAACTCTCGAGCCGGCTCTGGATCCAGCGCTTTTGGGCGATGTCGGAGATGTACATGTACTCCGAGCCGATCGAGCCACAATACGTCTGACGCAAGGCCTCGAGAATCTCGCGCAGGGTCGCGCGCTCGGTGGTGAAGCCATGGAAGGAACCGACGTTGAAGCCCTTGGACAGATCCGCCTCGGTGAAGCCGTAGAACGACGGCTCAAGCTCAGCGATCTGCGGACGCTCGGTGCGCTTGAGCGGGTCGAGGTTGGCCCAACGATTGCCAAGGAAGCGGTAAGCGTTGATCAGTTGCAGCACCGACACCTGCTGCTTGTCTTCGCCCGCGGTGACGATGGTGCGCACCGGCCCGCGCTTGGCCATCTGCTCGAAGGCCGCGATGATCGGGCCGTGGGGCACATCGCGTGCGGCGGCACCGACCTGCGCCTGCAACTTGTCGAAGTACTCACGCCATTCGGCGGTGACGGAGGCCGGATCGGCCAGATAGTTTTCGTACTGTTCCTCGATGAACGGCGCGTTCGAGCCGAACAAGTGCGAAGTCTGTTCGAGTTGCTTCATCATGTGAAAGCCACCTGTGGTGTTCTGTTACCCTGCTTGTGGTTACCGGGACGACCAAGCCCCCGCCGCCGGATGGAAAAACGGGATGGCCACGACTGCGCAGCCACCCCGTCACCGTCAGCTTCGGCGGATCCTGCCTGCCCTCTTCATCGTCTCTTACGGACGCTGCGCGAGCGCCGGGACATCACGGCGCGCCGTGCCGACGTAGAGCTGGCGCGGACGCCCGATCTTGTACTCGGGATCGGTGATCATCTCTTCCCACTGCGTGATCCAGCCCACGGTGCGTGCGAGCGCGAAGATGCAGGTGAACATCGAGGTCGGGATGCCGAGCGCCTTCTGCACGATGCCCGAGTAGAAGTCGACGTTCGGGTAGAGCTTCTTCTCGACGAAGTACGGATCTTCCAGGGCGATCTTCTCGAGCTCC
>JBEOKH010000569.1:0-6800 GCA_040275625.1 Thauera sp.
GGTGATCGAGCAGAAGGTGCAGCCGCCGAAGCAGCCGCGCATGATGTTGATCGAGAACTTGATCATGTCCCAGGCCGGGATGCGCGCGCCGCCGTAGCTCGGATGCGGCGCACGCGCGAACGGCCGGTCGTAGACGAAGTCCATCTCGGGCGTGGTCAGCGGCACCGGCGGCGGGTTGATCCAGACGTCGCGCGCGCCCGGGCCCTCGCCGTGGCACTGCACCAGCGCGCGCGCGTTGCCCGGGTTGGACTCGAGGTGGAACACGCGCGAGGCGTGGGCGTACATCACCGCGTCGTCCCTGACCTGCTCGTAGGACGGCAGGCGGATCAGGGTATGTGCGCGGTCGGCACGACGCGCGGCGAGGCGCTCGGCCGCCGGGACGATGCGCACCGGCTGCGCGCCATCGGCGGCGGGCTTGGGTGCGGCCGACGCGGGTTCCATGGCGTAAGGATCGGGGTGGGTGTCGATGCGCCCCGGCTTGTCGAGCGCCAGCGAGTGGATCTCGTGCCAGTCGTCTGCCGGCTTCCAGCCCGGCTTGACCATGAAGGCGGTACCGCGCAGGTCGCGGATGGATTCGATCGGCTCGCCCGCCGCCAGCCGATGGGTCAGCGCCACCAGCGCGCGTTCGGCGTTGCCGAAGAGCAGGATGTCGGCCTTCGAGTCCGGCAATACCGAGCGCCGCACCTTGTCCGACCAGTAGTCGTAATGCGCGATGCGGCGCAGCGAGGCCTCGATGCTGCCGATAACGATCGGCGTGCCGGGGTACGCCTCGCGCGCGCGCTGCGCATACACGGTGACCGCGCGGTCCGGACGCTTGCCGGCCTCGGCGTTGGGCGTGTAGGCGTCGTCAGAGCGGATCTTGCGATCCGAGGTGTAGCGATTGACCAGCGAATCCATGTTGCCAGCAGTGATGCCGAAGTACAGCCGCGGTCTGCCCAGCGCGCGGAAGGGCTCGGCCGACTGCCAGTCGGGCTGGCTGAGGATGCCGACGCGGAAACCGTGCGCCTCGAGCAGGCGCCCGACCAGCGCCATGCCGAAGCTGGGGTGGTCGATGTAGGCGTCGCCGGTGACCAGGATGACGTCGCACTCGTCCCAGCCGAGCGTGTCCATCTCGACGCGCGACATGGGCAGGAAAGGCGCGGCGCGGTAGCCGCGGACGGCGCTGGCGAGCAGGCTGGAGGCCGCGGGGGCCGCGGCATCGGACATTGGTGCGGAAGTGGGGTGTAGACGCATGATGGCCGCCATTGTATCGGTCGGGATCGGCGAAGGCGCCATTCTTGCGGATCACTGCAACTGCACACCCTGCCTTCTTTGACCGCAGATCAGGCCTGCCGGTGCTGCAGCGAAGTCAAGGTCCTGCACCGGTCGAACCACCACCCAGCGCGCGATAGAGCCGAACCACCGACTGGTGCAGCGCTCGGCGGGTCTGCGCCAGCGACAACTCGCTGTCGAAGAGCTGGCGCTCGGCGTCGATGACCTCGAAGTAGCTCGAGATTCCGGCCAGGTAGCGTGCCGTGCTGAAGCGCAGATGTTCGCGATTCGCGTCGACCACCTCGATGGTGGCATCGCGCTGCTCGGTGAGGCGCTCGAAGGCGACCAGCGCGTCGCTGACTTCACGGAAGGCCTGGCGGATCGTGGCCTTGTACTGTTCGACCAGAATGCGCTGCTGTGCTTCGGCCAGATCGACGCCCGCCTGCAGCCGCCCGGCGTCGAACAGCGGCAGGCCGAGCGCAGGCTGCAGCGACCAGGCATGGCGTCCGCTGTCGAAGAGCTGGCCGAGGTCGGTGCTGGCGAAGCCGAGCAGCGAGGTGAGCGTGATCCGCGGCAGGAAGGCCTTGCGCGCGGCGTCGAGGTTCGCGCCCGCGCCGCGCAGGGCTTCTTCTGCGGCGCGGATGTCCGCACGGCGCCGGAGCAGATCCGACGGCACGCCTGCCGCCGGTTGCGCCGGTGGGCTCAGGTCTTCGAGCCGGGCGCTGCGCGCGATCGGGCCGGGATTGCGACCGAGCAGCACGCCGAGCGCGTTTTCGGCCTGGGCGATGCGCCGCCGCTGGTCGGCCAGCGCCTGCTCGGAGCCCGCGAGAACGGACTCGGACTGGCGCACATCGAGGATGGACGAGACGCCCTCGTCGAAACGCGCACGCGTCAGCCGCAGCGCCTTGCGCCGGCCGTCGAGCGTGCGCAGGGTGATCTCGTGCTGCGCGTCGAGATCGAGCAATTCGAGGTACAGCGACGCCACCTCGGCGATCAGGCTGGTGCGCACGCCGTCGGCGAGCGCGGCGTTGGCGAGGACGTCGCGGCGCGCGGCCTCGGTGCGTGCGGCGAGTCGGCCCCACAGGTCGATCTCCCACGCCGGCATCGACAGGCCGATCGAGGCGCTCTCGCCAACCTGATTCTCGCGCAGATCGAAGCCGGGCATGCGCTCACGCGTCGCCGCGGCGCTGGCGTTCACGCCCGGAAACAGCGCCGCGCGCTCGATGCCGTATTGCGCACGGGCGAGTTCGATGCGCTCGATCGCGATGCGCAGGTCGGCGTTGGCGACCAGCGCCTCCTCGATCAGGGCGTGCAGTTCGGGCGCGGGCAGGATCTCCGTCCAGGGCAGCGTGCCCAGGCTCGCGGCGTCCTGCTCCTGCGCCCCCGCCGCCTGCCGCGGCCAGCTTTCCGGCACGGGCACGTCCGGTCGCACGAAGGCGGCGGGCTGACAGGCCGCCAGCAGCAGCGCCAGGGCAGACACAAGCGCAGGCCGGAGTGGAGGCAAGAGTGGAGGCAAATGAGCGGGCAGCAGGCGTCCGCGCAGCGGCGCCCGCGTCATCGTCCCGCCTCCGTCTCGTCGCCGCGAATGCGGAAGAAGCTCGCATACAGTAGCGGCACCACCACCAGCGTCAGCCCGGTGGCGAAGATGAGGCCGAACATGATCGTCACCGCCATGCTGCGAAAGAACGGATCGACCAGCAGCGGCGCCACCCCCAGCACGGTGGTCGCCGCACCCAGGAAGACTGGCCGCGCGCGGCTCGCCGAGGCATCGAGCACCGCGAGCAGGCGCGGCTTGCCTTCGCGGATCTCGACGTCGATCTGGTCGACCAGCACGATCGCGTTCTTGATCAGCATGCCGGTCAGGCTGAGGAAGCCGAGGATGGCCATGAACTCGAAGGGCGCCTGAAACAGCAGCAGCCCGACCGCCACCCCCACCACCGCGAGCGGCACGGTGAGCCAGATCACCGCGGTCTGGCGCAGGCCGTTGAACATCACGATCACCGCCACCACCATCGCCGTGAAGCCGAAGGGCGCCGCGGCAGCCAGCCCGGCGTTGGCCTCGGCCGCGGCCTTGTGCTCGCCGTGCCACTCCAGCATGTAGCTCGGCGGCAGCGGGATGGCCTCGATCTGCGGGCGCAGGCGCTCGAACAGCGGCGCGGACAGTTGCCCGGCGGGCGGGTCGCACTGCGCCTTGAGGGTCGGGAAGCGGTTCTCGCGCCGGATCAGCGCGTCCTCCCACACGGTGTCGACGCGCTCGACGAACTGGCTCACCGGCACGTACTTGCCGGCGGTCGCACTGAAGACCTGGGCGTTGCCGAGATCCTCGACGCCGCCGCGCTCGTCCGCCGGCGCGCGCGCCAGGATGGGGATCAGACGCTCCTTGTCGCGATACACGCCGATCTGTTGGCCGACGTAGTTGCGCTCCAGCGCGGCGGCGATGTCCGAGGGCAGCACGCCGGCGCGCTGCGCGGCCTCGACCGAAAAGTGCGGGCGCACCACTGGCACCGCCTGGCGCCAGTCGTCCTGGATCGCCACCGCCCCGGGGTCGGCGGCCATGATCGCCTTGGCCTCTTCCGCCAGCCGGCGCAGCATCGCCGGGTCGGGGCCGCGGAAGGCGGCCTCGATCTTCTTGCCGCCGCCGCGGCCGAGCATGAACTTCCACACCTTGACGCTGGCCTGCGGGAAGGCGGCCTCGAGCTCGCGCTGCAGGCGCTCGATGAGGCCGGCGATGTCCTCGAAGCGCTCGACATCGACCAAGAGCTGGCCATAGGCCGGGTTGGGGTCTTCCGGGCTGTAGGTGAGCATGAAGCGCAGCGCGCCCTGGCCGATGAAACTCGTCACATGGCGCACGCCCGGCGCCGCGCGCACCTTGGCCTCGGCCTCGGCGACCACGGCCGCGGTGCTGCGGATGTCAGTGCCCTGCGGCAGCGCCAGGTCGACCACGAACTGCGGCCGCGCCGAATCGGGCATGAAGCCGGGCGGCACATGGCCGAAGGCGACCACGCCGGCGGCGAGCAGGCCGAGCAGCACCACGCCGCTCGCCGCGCGCCGCGCCAGCACGCCCAGCAGCAGGCGGCGATACGCTCGCAGCAGGCGGCCCTCCTGCACGTCCGCCTCCACCTTCACCTTCAGGAACGCCGCGCACAGCAGCGGGGTCAGCGTGATCGCGAACAGCCACGACAGCAGCATCGAATACAGGATCACCCAGAACAGCGAGCCGGCGTATTCCCCCATGTCGGTGGGCGACAGGCCGATCGCGCTGAAGGCGAGGATGCCGACCACGGTGCCGCCGAGCAGCGGCCACACCGCCGCGCGCACCACGGCGCCGGCGGCCGGGGCCACCGCCTCGCCCCTCTGCAGCCGCACCAGGATGCCGTCGGTGACCACGATCGCGTTGTCCACCAGCATGCCAAGCGCGATGATCAGCGCGCCGAGCGAGATGCGCTGCATCGCGATGCCGTCCATCCACATGGCGATGAGCGTGCCTGCCACGGTCAACACCAGCACCGCGCCGATGATCAGTCCGCTGCGCAGGCCCATGAAGAGCAGCAGCACCACGACCACGATTGCCACTGCGGCGAGCAGGTTGTCGACGAAACTCGACACGGCAACGCGCACCGAGTCCGACTGGAAGGAGACCACGTTCAATTCCATGCCCACCGGACGCTGGCCTTCCAGCTCGGCCAGGCGGCGCTTGACCGCGTCGCCCATCTCGACCACGTTGCCGCCGAGCACGTTGGAGATCCCCAGTCCGATCGCCGCCTGGCCGTCGTGGCGCATCAGCACCGCGGGCGGGTCGACGTACTCGCGGCGGATGTCGGCGACGTCACGCAGGCGCAGCAGGCCGCTCGCCGCGTCGCCGGCCACCACCAGCTCGCCGAGCGTAGCCACCGAGACCACGCCGTCCGCGGGCTGGATCTGCAGGCGCAGCGGCCCGGCATCGACCGCCCCGGCCGGCGCAATCAGGTTCTGCGCGCGCAGCGAGGCGTAGATGCGATCGAGCGGCACGCCGAGCTGGGCGGCACGCGCGTTCGACACCTCGACATAGATCGCCTCCTTGCGCTCGCCGAGCAGCGCCACCCGCGCCACGCCCGGCACCAGCACCAGCTCGCGGCGCAGGAAGTCGACGTAGTCGTACATCTGGCGCGGGCTGTAGCCCTCGCCGGTGACGGCGTAGAAGAGCGCGAAGACGTCGCCGAAGTCGCTCTTCACCACCGGCTCGGCCGCGCCCGGCGGCAGCGCGCGCGCGGCCTCGGCGATCTTGCTGCGCAGCTTGTCCCACACCTGGTCGAGCTCGGCCTGGCTGCGCGAGAACGCCAGCTTGGCCTCGACCTTCACCAGCGACTCGCCGGCGCGCGACACCGAGGTGATCTCCTCCACCTCCTGCATCTGCTGCACCGCGCCCTCGATGCGGTCCGTGATCTCCTCGGCCACCTGCGCCGGCGACGCGCCCGGGTAGGTGGTAACGACCACCGCCTGGCGAATAACAAACTCCGGATCCTCGAAGCGGCCGAGGCGCTCGTAGGCCAGCCAGCCGCCCACCAGCACCAGCAGGGTGGCCACCCAGGCGACGACTGCCTTGCGGATCGTGTATTCGGCGATGTTCATGTGTGTCCCCGGCTCAGCGGGATTCGAGCGGGCGAACCAGCATGCCCTCGCGCAGCGCGCCCACGCCGGCAGCGACGATGCGCTCGCCGGGTGCGAGGCCGGACGCCACGACGATGGCGCCACCGACGATGGCGCCGGTGCGGATCGGCCGGCGCGCGACCCGTCCGTCGTCCTTCACCACCCAAACGCCGGGCTGCCCCTGAGCATCGGCGGAGACCGCAGCGAGCGGAACGCTGATCGCGGCGGTGGCTCCGGAGACTTTGGCCGTTTCACCCGCGTCCGGCGCCGGCTCCACGCTCACTGCCATCCCCGGCAGCAGGTTCACGCCCGCCGGCACCGAGCGCACCGCAAGCACCACCACATAGGTCTGGGTCAGCGCATCGGCCTCGGCGGCGAAGGACCTGAGCTCGAGCCCCAGCTCCGGCGCGGCGCGTTCGCTCTCCGCGGCGTGCGCGCCCTCCACTGCCCGGTCACCCTCCAGAAAAGCGACTGCGCCCTGCTGCGGCCGCATGCGGCGCACAAGGCGTTCCGGCACGTTCACCACGACCTCGAGCGCGCGCAGGTCCTGCAGCTCGGCGATCGGCTGCTTGGCCTGCACGTTGCTGAAGGGCTCGATGCGACGGCGGGTGACCACGCCCTCGAATGGCGCCCTGATGACCGTGTCGGCGAGGTCGCGCTCGGCGGCGGCGAGGCTTGTGCGCGCAGCTTCGAGGCGGGCGCGGCGGTCGTCGACCTCGGCACGGGCGACCGCCTGCTCGCTGTCCCAGAGGCGCTGGTAGCGCGCGAGATCGTTCCTTGCACGCTCGAACTCGGCGCGCGCCGCGTCAACGCGCGAACGGTAGATGCGATCGTCCAGGCGCGCGACCACCTCCCCCGCCTTCACCCGCCGCCCCTCCTCCAAGTTGAACTTATCCACGAAGCCGGGCACGTCGAACGAGAGC
>JBEOKH010000570.1:0-5162 GCA_040275625.1 Thauera sp.
CCCCCGCGGCAGCGCCACCAGCTGCCCCTGCGCCGCGCCGGATGGCGGGCGCCGTGCCCGGCCCGGCGACCTTCGCCACCGGAAGCGGCTCCGCACGCTGACTCCCCGAGACCCCTCGCACATCCCTCCCGATTGCACCACCCCCGGAACCCGTCGATGTCAACGCCGCCCTCTCCACTCAACGCCCCGGCCTCCGCCGCCGGCAGTTCTCCCCAGGCGCCGGCCCTTCACGCCGAACTCAGCGATGCACGTGCGCGGCGCTGGGGCTGGTTGCTGGTGATCGCCGGCCTCGGCGGCTTCATGGCGTGGGCCACCCTCGCCCCGCTCGACGCGGGGGTCGCAGCGCCCGGCACGGTGGTCGTCTCCGGCAACCGCAAGGCAGTGCAGCCGCTGGTCGGGGGCAAGGTGGCACAGCTCGCGGTCAAGGATGGCGATGCCGTGAGCGCCGGTCAGGTGTTGGTACGGCTCGACGACACCCAGGCGCGCTCCCAGCTCGACGTCGCGCGCGGACAGTGGTTTACCGCCAGCGCGGTCGAAGCCCGCCTGGTGGCAGAACGGCTCGCCCGCGAACAGATCGAGTTCCCCCCCGCCCTGCGCCGCGCCGACACCGATGCGCGTGCCGCCGCGGCGATGGCCCTGCAGCGCGAACTCTTTGCCACCCGCCGGCGTGCACTGGCGACCGAGATCACGATTCTCGCGGAAAGCATCCGCGGGCTCGAGGCGCAACTGCAGGGCGTCGACGCATCGACGCGCGCGCGCCGCACCCAGGTTGGCCTGCTGCGCGAGGAAATCGATCGCCAGCGCGAACTGGTGGCCGAAGGCTTCTACCCGCGCAACCGTCTGTCCGAACAGGAGCGCAACCTCGCCGCGCTGATGGCGGCGATCGCCGAAGACGCCGGCAACAGCGGTCGCATCCGCCAGCAGATCGCCGAGACGCGCTCACGCATCGTCGCACGCGAGAACCAGCAGCGTCAGGAGACCGAGTCCCAGCTCACCGAGATCCAGCGCGACGCGAGCGCGCTCGCCAGCCGCATCGATGCCCTCGAATTCGACCTGCGCAACACCGAGATCACCTCGCCCTCCGACGGCCTCGTCGTCGGCCTCGCGGTGCATACGGTGGGCGGGGTGGTCGGCGTCGGCAACCCGCTGATGGAGATCGTGCCGGCTGACGAGCCGCTCAAGATCGACGCCCAGATCCCGCCGCACCTGATCGATCACGTGCGCGCCGGACTCGAGGTGGACATCCTGTTTCCTGCGTTCAACCGCGCCACCACGCCCAACGTGCCCGGGCGCGTGCTGCAGGTGTCGGCCGACGTGCTCGTCGAACCGCAGCAGGGCATGCAGTATTTCAAGGCGGTGATCGAGGTCACCCCCGAGGGCATGCAGAAGCTGCGCCAGTACGAGATCCGCCCCGGCATGCCGGCCGAGATCTTCGTCCGCACTGGCGAGCGCACGCTGCTGAACTACCTCTTCAAACCGCTCACCGACCGGCTCAAGGGCGCACTGACCGAACCATGATCCGCCTCCGACCCCGCCCACTCGCACTTCTCCTCGCGCTCGCCGCCTGCCCGCTGCCTGCACTTGCGGCCGGCGCCTTCGGCACCGCCTTCGACGCCGCACGCACCCACGACGCCGAGTATCTCGCAGCCCGTCACGAGCTCGCGGCGGGCGAAGAGCTCGCACCGATCGCCCGCGCCGGGCTGCTGCCGACGATCACCGCGAGCTATTCGGAATCGCGCGTACGCGGCGAGCGCGAATTTCCGGCCCCAAGGCCACCCGAGGACCTCGACTACCGCAACCCGGTCGCCGCACTGCAGTTGCGCGCACCGCTGCTCAACCTCGAAGCCCGCAGCCGCTACCATGCGGCGCTGGCGCAGACCGACAGCGCGCGCGCACGCTTCGCCGCCGGCGGCCGTGACCTGCTCGACCGCCTCGGGCTCGCCTACGTGCAACGCCTGTTCGCCGAGGAGTCGCTCACCCTCGCTCACGTTCAGGTCGATGCGCTCGCAGTACAGACACGAATCGCACAGCGCCGGCTCGGCGCCGGCGAGGGCACCCGGACCGAAGCGGCCGACGCCGCCGCCAGCCACGCCAGCGCACGTGCCGAGCTGATCCAGGCGCAGGACCAGCGCGAGCTCGCCCAGCGCACGCTGGGACGCATCACCGGCGATACGGCACTCACGCTGCGCACCCTGGCCGCCGACGCAGCGCCGCTCTTGTCCGGGGAGCGCACGCTGCAGGACTGGATCGCCCTCGGCAGCGAACGCAATCCCGCACTCGAGGCGCGTCGGCGTGAAATCGACGCCCTTCGCCACGAGGTCCGGCGCAGCCGTGCCGGTCACTATCCGCGCGTCGACCTGATCGCAAGCGCAGTAAATGCCGAGAACGAGTCGATCAGCTCGCTCGACCAGGAAACGCGGCAATACAGCATCGGCGTGCAGGTGAATATTCCTATCTACGCCGGCGGCGGCGTAGACGCGACGGTGCGGCGCGCCGCCGCCGAGCTCGCGCGCACCGAGGCTCAACTCGAAAACGAGATGCAGGCGCTGAAGCTGGATATCCAGCGCCAGTTCCAGCAGATGGAAAGCGGACGTGCGCGGCTGGATTCGCTCACCGAAGCGGTCGACGCCAGCGCACTCGCACTACAAGGCGCTCAACGCGGCATGTCCACCGGTGTATTGAGCTCCGCAGACGTACTCGACGCGCTGCGCCGCCATCACACTGCGCGCCGCGACGCCGCTCAGGCCCGCCACGAACTGCTGCTCGCGCGCCTGCGCCTGCAGTCGCTCGCCGGTCTGGCCGTGGAAGAGATCGTCGCAGACATCGACAGCCTGCTGACCGTCGAACTCGCCAGCACAGGGCGGTGAATCACCACCCGGGGACAGCGCCCGGGAAGGTGCGCGGTGGCGGAGGCGGTGAGATTCGAACTCACGAGGGGCGCAAACCCCTGACGGTTTTCAAGACCGTTGCATTCAACCGCTCTGCCACGCCTCCGCGAGGATAAGGATTATATCACCGCGCCAAGGCACTGCTCAGCGCCGGGCGCCGGGCTTTTGGCAGGCGCCGTGCACGGCGCGCGCTTTCCGCGCCGAGTTCGCAACCCACGTCCGGCGTAGCCACAGTCACTCGCGGCCCACACCATCACCACGAATCCGGGCCACGCTCGAACACGGCCACCGACTCCACGTGCGAAGTCTGCGGGAACATGTTGGCGATGCCCGCGGCGCGCAGCCGGTAACCCTTCTCGCGGACCAGCACCGCCGCATCGCGTGCCAGCGTGGCCGGATTGCACGACACATAGACGATGCGCGAAGGCCCGCTCAGGCGATCGATCGCCTTCGCCACTGCAATGGCACCTTCACGCGGCGGATCGATCAGCAGCTTGTCGAGCGGGCCGAGCGCAGCCAGGCTGTCCTCGGTAGTGTCGAACAGGTTGGCGGCGTGAAATTCACACGACTCGCCGAGCCCATTGCGATCGGCATTTGCGCGCGCGCGCGCAACGAGTTCCTCGCTGCCCTCGACACCGACCACGTGCGCACCAAGGCGGGCGATCGGCAGGCTGAAGTTGCCCAGCCCGCAGAACAGGTCGGCGACGCGCTCGCCGGGTGCCGGTGCGAGCAACTGCATCGCGCGCCGGATCAGCAGGCGGTTGATATGCACGTTCACCTGGGTGAAATCGGTCGGCCGGAAGTCCAGGCGCAGGTCGAACTCGGTAAGTGTGTAGGCCAGCCCGGGCGCCTCTGTCGGATGGAGTGCCCGCGCCGTCTCGGGGCCAGCGGGCTGGATCCAGAGCTGGACGCCTTCGGCATCGGCGAAGGCGCCGAGGGACCTCTCGTCGGCACAGGAAAACGGCAACAGGTTGCGGAACACGAACACCGTGGCCGCGTCACCGACCGCGATCTCGACCTGGGGCACGCGGTCGGCGATCGACAGCCCGGCGAGAAGAGTGCGCAGCCGCGGCAGAAGATCTGAAATCACCGGCGGCAGCACCGGACAGCTACGCATGTCGACAATGTAGCTCGAGCGGCGCTCGTGGAATCCAACCCGCAGCCCGCCCTTGCTCGGCACCACGCGCACCCCGAGGCGCGCGCGGTAACGGTAACCCCAGGCCGGGCCGTGAATCGCGGGGAGGATCAGTTCGGCGCGCAATTTTCCGATGTGCCACAGCGCATCCTCGAGAACGCGCTGCTTGACCGCCGCCTGCGCATCCTCGTCCAGATGCTGCATCGAACAGCCACCGCAGATGCTGTAGTGCGGGCAGCGCGGCGCGACGCGCTGTGCACTCGGACGCAGGATACGCAGCGCCTCGGCCTGCGCGTAGGTCGGCCGCGCCCGCAGCACCGCGTATTCGACGCGTTCGCCCGGCAGCGCCCCTTCGATGAAAATCGCCTTGCCATCCACGCGGGCGACGCCGCGACCTTCGTGGTCCAGGGATTCGATCGTGGCGGTCGGCATGGTGGTGCGCAGTCGTTCAGGGAGCGCGATTCTACCGCGAGCTGCGGTCCTCGAGCCTCTTCCTCCGCGCCGCGCGGCAATGTCTTCTTACGTTGTTTCATATATTGCAACGCATCAATCAGTGCGGCCCGGATGAAGCCCCTGCTAGAATGAAGTCATGCCGCACCTATCCGGAACGCATCGGCAAAGGTCGACGCCTCCGGATCCAGAAGCGCGCAGACCCCCGAATCCCGTAAGGAAGAAAAGACATGAAACATTCCATCCTCGTCGCAGCCCTCGTCGCCCTTGCCGTGTCCGCCTGCGGCAAGAAGGAAGAGCCGGTCGCCGTGCAGCCGGCGCCCTCGGCCCAGGAGCAGATGAAGGAATCGGCCGCACAGGCTGTGGAAGCGGCCAAGGAGAGCGCCAAGGCGGCCGGTGATGCCGCAGCGGCGGGTGCTCAGGCCGTGAAGCAAGAGGCGGCCGTCGCTGCCGAGGCCACCAAGGACGCCGCTGCTGCAGCGGCCGACAAGGCCGAGGCCGCCGCCGATGCCGCAGCGACCAAGGCCGCTGCGGCAGTTGAAGCGGTCAAGGAAGTCGCCACCGAGGCGACGGCGGACTCCGCCGCTGCCGCTGCGCAAGCCAAGGCCTCCGCGGAAGCCGCGGTCGGTGCCGCGAAGGATGCTGCACCGAAGTACGCTCAAGGCTTTCGTCCCAATAAAAAAGCCGGC
>JBEOKH010000571.1:0-10726 GCA_040275625.1 Thauera sp.
GCGCGCGCCGCGCTGCTGCTGATCAACCCCGCCGCCGGGCAATGCCGCTTCCACCTGCCGTTCGCGGACTGGGAGCCCGTTTTCGACAGCACTCGCGCCGACGGCGTGCCCGACCCGGCCGCTGCCGCTGCCGCTGCAGCTGCCGCTGCCGCCAACCGATTGTGCACGGTGCCTGCGCGCGCCGTGCTCGTCCTCCTCGAAGCCGAACAAAACCACCAGGAGTCCTGATCATGCCTGCCGAAGCCTCCAACCGACGACGAATCCTCACCCGCCGCACGCTCGCCCTCGTCCTCGCCGGGGGGCGCGGCTCACGCCTGCGCGACCTCACCAATGTGCGCGCGAAGCCGGCAGTACACTTCGGCGGCAAGTTCCGCATCATCGACTTCGCGCTGTCGAACTGCATGAACGCCGGACTGCGCCGGATCGGCGTGATCACCCAGTACAAGTCGCACTCGCTGCTGCGCCACCTGCAGCGTGGCTGGAGCTTTCTGCGCAACGAGATGAACGAGTTCGTCGACCTGCTGCCCGCGCAGCAGCGGGTGGACGAGGAGCACTGGTACCAGGGCACGGCCGACGCGGTGTTCCAGAACCTCGACATCATTCGCGACTCCACACCACCCGAGTACATCGTGGTGCTGGCGGGCGACCACGTCTACAAGATGGACTATTCGATCATGCTCGAAGACCATGTCGACAGCGGTCGCGGCGTGACCGTGGGCTGCATCGAGGTGCCGCTCGACGAGGCGAAGGCCTTCGGCGTGATGGCGATCGACGATCAGCGCAACATCACCGCCTTCGTCGAGAAGCCTGCCGAGCCGCCGCCGATGCCGGGCAACCCGGGCGTGGCGCTGGCGAGCATGGGCATCTATGTGTTCTCGGCCGACTACCTTTACCGCCTGCTCGAGGAGGATGCGCGCAACCCGCACTCCAGCCACGACTTTGGCAAGGACCTGATCCCGCGCGCGGTCGCCGAGCATCAGGCCTTCGCCCATCCGTTCGCGCTGTCGGCGATTGCCACGCCGCCCTTCTCCGGCCCCTACTGGCGCGACGTCGGCACGGTGGACGCCTATTGGGCGGCCAACCTCGACCTGGCCTCCACCACACCGGCCCTCAACATGTACGACAAGGACTGGCCGATCTGGACTTATCAGGAGCAGCTGGCGCCGGCCAAGTTCGTGCATGACCTCGATGGCCGCCGTGGCGAGGCGATCAACGCGCTGGTGTCGGGCGGCTGCATCGTGTCGGGTTCGACGGTGCGTCAGTCGGTGCTGTTCTCCAACGTGCTGGTGCGCTCGTACAGCACGATCGAGCAGGCGGTCGTGCTGCCGGACGTGCAGATCAACCGCCACTGTCGGCTGACGAAGGTGGTGATCGATCGCCGTTGCGTGATCCCCGAGGGCACCGTGATCGGCGAGGACGCCGAGGCCGACGCGCGGCGCTTCCACCGTACCGAGGGCGGCGTGGTGCTGGTGACCGGCGACATGCTGGAGCGACTGTGATGGCGGGGGACCACGGGATGCGCGTCCTTCAGGTGTGTGCCGAGATCTTTCCGCTGCTCAAGACCGGCGGGCTGGCCGACGTGGCCGGCGCCCTGCCGCAGGCCCTGCGCGCCCTCGGCGCCGATACGCGAGTGGTCCTGCCCGGTTTCGACAGCATCCTCGCCGGACTGGCCTCGCCCCTCGAGCTCGCCACGCTGCAGCCGCCGGGCGAGATGGCGCACACTGCGGCTCGGCTCGTGCACGGCCACCTGCCGGCGCTCGGCATCGACGCCTACGTGATCGACGCCCCCGGCTACTACTGTCGCGCGGGCGGGCCATACGCCGACGCCGGAAACCAGCCCTACGCCGACAACGCCCTGCGCTTCGCCCTGCTCGGCTGGGTGGCGGCCGAACTCGCCCGCGGGCTTGATGCCGACTGGCAGCCGGACGTCGTCCACGCCCACGATTGGCACGCCGGGCTGACCCCGGCCTACCTGCAGGCTGCGGCGGCGACGCGGTTGCAGTTGCCTGGCTGCGTATTCACGGTACATAACCTCGCCTACCAGGGCATGTTTGCGCGCGCCGACTTCGACGGGCTCGGCCTGCCGCCGCACTTTTTCTCGATCCACGGCCTCGAGTTCCACGCTCAGCTCAATTTCATGAAGGCCGGGCTCTACTACGCCGACCGCGTCACCACGGTGAGCCCGAACTACGCCCGCGAGATCCAGGGCCCGGAGCAGGGTTGCGGCCTGGACGGTCTGCTGCGCGCACGTGCGCATGAACTGTCGGGCATCCTCAACGGCGTTGATGGCGCGGTGTGGGACCCCGCCACCGATGCCCTGCTCCCGGCGTACTATGGCGCCAACGACATGACGGGCAAGGCGCGCTGCCGCACTGCGCTGCGCCGCGAGCTGGGCCTGGCGACGAGGTCCGACGGTCCGCTGTACTGTGTGGTGAGCCGGCTCACCGAGCAGAAGGGGCTGCACCTGGTGCTGCAGGCGCTGCCTGCGCTGATCGCCGGCGGTGGCCAGTTCGCTCTGCTCGGCAGCGGCGATGCCGGGCTGGAAGCGGCGTTCCGTGAGGCAGCAGCGACCGCGCCCGAGGCGGTCGCGGTGCGGCTGGGCTACGACGAGGCCTTCGCGCACCGGCTGATCGCCGGCAGCGAGGTGATCATGGTGCCCTCGCACTACGAACCCTGCGGCCTCACCCAGCTCTACGGCCTCAAGTACGGCACGCTGCCGCTGGTGCGCCGGGTCGGCGGGCTCGCCGACACGGTGGCGGATACGCGGCTGGAGACGCTCGACACCGACGCCACCGGCTTCGTCTTCGACGCGTTCTCGTGCGCCGCGCTGGAGCAGGCGATCCTGCGGGTGAACGCGCTGCACCGCCGCCCACCGGAGTGGAAGCGGGTGCGCGCGCGCGGCATGGCGCAGGACTTCGGCTGGGCCCGCGCCGCAGCCGAATATCTCGCCCTCTACCACAGCCTCAGGCCCGCGTAGGCGCGGCGCAAGCCGCGAACTTCGGCATGTCCGAACCCGAAAACGCCTATCGCCACCGCACCGCATGATTCGCGGCTTCCGCCGCTCCTACATCGGGGAGGACGGGGGCGCGGCATCGGGTGGGACGGGGGTCGCGGCATCGGGTAGGTCAGGGTCGCGGCATCGGGCAGGTCGGGGGCACGACATCGGGTGGGTCGGGGGTCGCGGCTTCCGCCGCGCCTGCCTGGGCGGGAAGCAGGGTGGTTTCTGTAGGAGCGCCGGAAGGCGCGATCGCGCTCATGTGGCACGTTCCCGCGCCCTCGCCTGCGAAAGGCCTAAACTATCGCATTTCACTTCACCCCCAACCTGGCAGGGCCACGCCACCCGTTTCCCGGAACCTCACCGAATCGCCATGGATCTTGCCCAGTTCACCCTCCAGTACGACCGCCCTTCCGATGACGTCGAATCGCTCAAGCGCGCGATCTCGAACAAGCTGATGTACCAGATCGGCAAGAACCCCGAGTCGGCGCGACCGGAGGACTGGCTGCACGCAGTCGCTTACACGGTGCGTGACCATCTGGTCGAGCGCTGGATGAAGACCACGCGCGCCAGCTACGCGCAGGACGTCAAGCGCGTCTATTACCTGTCGATGGAGTTCCTGATCGGGCGCAGCCTGGGCAACGCGATGCTCGCGCTCGAGCTCATGGGCGCGGTGCGTCAGGCCTTGCGCGAGCTCGACATCGACCCCGACAGCCTGCCCGAGCTCGAACCCGACGCCGCGCTCGGCAACGGTGGCCTCGGCCGGCTCGCCGCCTGCTTTCTCGACTCGATGGCCACGCTCGGCGTGCCGGGTTTCGGCTACGGCATCCGCTACGACTACGGCATGTTCCGCCAGCAGATCATCGGCGGCGAGCAGATCGAGGTGCCCGACTACTGGCTCACCCACGGCAACCCGTGGGAATTCCCGCGTCCCGAGATCCGCATGCGGGTGCGCTTTGGCGGCCACCTGCAGGAGGACGGCGGCCGGGTGCTCTGGGTCGGCACCGACGACGTGCTGGCGATGGCCTACGACTCGATCATCCCCGGCTACGGCACCGAGGTGACCAACACCCTGCGCCTGTGGTCGGCGCGCGCCACCGAGGAGATCGACCTGTCGGCCTTCAACCGCGGCAACTACTTCGGCGCGGTAGAGAGCAAGAACCACTCCGAGAACGTCTCGCGCGTGCTCTACCCGGACGACTCCACGCTGGAAGGCCGCGAGCTGCGCCTGCGTCAGGAGTACTTCTTCGTCTCTGCCAGCCTGCAGGACATCGTGCGCCGCTACCGCGTCGGCCACACCGATTTCGAGGCTCTGCCCGACAAGGTCAGCATCCACCTCAACGACACCCACCCGGTGCTCGCCGTGCCCGAGCTGATGCGCCTGCTGGTCGACGAACACGGGCTGGAGTGGGAACACGCCTGGGCGCTGTGCCGGCGGGTGTTCTCCTACACCAACCACACCCTGATGCACGAGGCGCTCGAGACCTGGCCGCTGGAGATGCTGGGGCGCGTGCTGCCACGCCACCTGCGCCTCATCTTCGACATCAACGCGCACTTCCTCGCCGAGCTCAACGCGCAGCTCGGTGCCGACGTCGAGCGCATGCGCCGCATGTCGCTGATCGACGAGCACGGCGAGCGCCGGGTGCGCATGGCCTATCTGGCGATCGTCGCCTCGCACTCGGTCAATGGCGTGTCGGCGCTGCACTCGGCGCTGATGCGCGAGTCGATCTTCGTCGACTTCGCGCGCGTGTGGCCGGAGCGCTTCAACAACAAGACCAACGGCGTCACCCCGCGGCGCTGGCTGGCGCACGCCAACCCGGGGCTGGCGGCGCTGATCGACAGCCGCGTCGGTCCGGGCTGGCGACGCGAGCTCGAGCAGCTGCAGGGTCTGCGCGCGAGCGCCGACGACGCGGACTTCCTGCACGCGCTGCGCGCCGTCAAGCAGGCCAGCAAGCTGCGCCTGACGCAGTGGATCGCGACCCATTGCGGGATCCAGGCGGACCCGGCGGCGATGTTCGACGTGCACGTCAAGCGCATCCACGAGTACAAGCGCCAGTTGCTCAACGTGCTGCACCTGGTGGGCCGCTACCACCGCATCCTCGGCGAGCCCGACGCCGACCATGTGCCGCGGGTGGCGATCTTCTCCGGTAAGGCGGCCTCGGCCTACCGCATGGCCAAGCTGGTGATCCGCCTCATCAACGACGTCGCAGCGGTGATCAACGCCGACCCGCGCGTCGGCGACCGGCTCAAGGTCGTGTTCGTGCCCAACTTCAGCGTGAGCCTGGCGGAGCTGATCATCCCGGCTGCCGACCTGTCGGAGCAGATCTCCACCGCCGGCACCGAGGCTTCGGGCACCGGCAACATGAAGCTCGCGCTCAACGGCGCGCTTACCATCGGCACGCTCGATGGCGCCAACGTCGAGATCCGCGAGCAGGTCGGGGAGGACAACATCTTCATCTTCGGCCACACCGCCGCCGAGGTCGCACGCATCCGCAACGGCGGCTACCAGCCACGCCAGCACTACGAACGCGAGCCGTGCCTGGCTGCGGCACTCGACGCGATCCGCGAAGGCCTGTTCAGCCCCGACGAGCCGCAGCGCTATCAGGCCATCTTCGATGCCCTGGTGAACTGGGGCGACCACTATCAGTTGCTCGCCGACCACGCCAGCTATGTTGAGGCCCAGGCGCGCGTTGACGCGCTCTACCGCGATCCGCTGCAATGGAGCCGGCGCAGCCTGCTCAACATCGCCGGCATGGGCGCGTTCTCATCCGACCGCACGATCGCCGAGTACGCGCGCACGATCTGGCATACCGAACCCCTGCGCATCGGCAGTGTCGGCGGCTTGTGAGCGTGGCGCCGACCATAAGCGCGCTGGATGGTGGCCGTGCATTGTTTCCATGACGCCGGCGGCGCTCGCAGAGCGATAATCGGACATCCGTTGCAGGCATCAACCGGGAGCCCGCCGTGGCGACAGCAGAACTTGCAGACATCCTCGAACGACACCGGCGCGATCCACTGCGCCTGCTGCAGATCCTGATCGAGTTGCAGGCCCGCGACGCCTGGCTGCCGCCCGCCACGCTCAGCGCAGTCGCCGACGCGCTCGGCCTGCCGCGTGCCCGCGTCGAGAGCACGGCGAGCTTCTACAGCTTCCTGCACATCAGCCCGGCAGGCGAATTCCGCATCCTGTTCTCCGACAACATCACCGACCGCATGCTCGGCAATGCCGCGCTGATGCAGGCGCTGTGCGACAAGCTGTGGCTGGAGCCGGGCAAGGTCTCGGAAGACGGCCTGGTGAGCGTGTCGACCACGTCATGCACCGGCATGTGCGACCAGGGGCCGGCGGTGCTCGCCAACGGGCGCACGATCACACGCGTGACGCCGGCGCGCATCGACGAGATGGCGCACCTGATCCGCCGCCGCGTGCCGGTGGGCGACTGGCCGCCGGAGTGGTTCCACGTCGAGGACAACATCCGCCGCCGCGACGTGCTGCTCGACCATGGGCTGGCACCGGGTCAGGCACTTGCCGTCGCGCTCGACCGCGGCGCGACGAGCATCCTCGGCGAGATCGAGCGTTCCGCGCTCCGCGGCCGCGGCGGCGCGGGCTTCGGCAGCGACATCAAGTGGCGCTCGTGCCGCGATGCCTGGGGCGACGCGCACTATGTCATCTGCAACGCCGACGAGGGCGAGCCCGGCACCTTCAAGGACCGCGTGCTGCTCGCCAGCCACTTCGACATGGTGGTCGACGGCATGTGCATCGCCGGCATGGCGATCGGCGCCAACAAGGGCTTCATCTACCTGCGCGGCGAGTACCGCTACCTGCTCGACCGTCTGGAGACGCGGCTTGCCCAGCGCCGCGAGCAGAACCTGCTCGGACGCAACATCCTCGGCCGCGGCTTCACCTTCGACATCGAGATCCACCTCGGCGCCGGCGCCTACATCTGCGGCGAGGAATCCGCGCTCATCGAGTCGCTCGAGGGCAAGCCGGGCAAGCCGCGCATCCGCCCGCCCTTCCCGGTCACCAACGGCTACATGGGCCAGCCGACCACGGTGAACAATGTCGAGACGCTGGCGCTCGCCGCGCTGATCGCGGTGCGTGGCGGCGAATGGTTCCGTGGCATCGGCACCCCGGCCTCGACCGGCACCAAGCTGCTGTCGGTGTCGGGCGACGTCGAGCGCCCGGGCATCTACGAGTTCCCCTTCGGTGTCACCGTCGCCGAGGTGCTCGAGGCGGCCGGCGCGCACGACACCCAGGCGGTGACCAGCGCGGGCGCTGCCGGTCACTGCCTCGCGGCCGACGAGTTCGGCCGCCGCATCGCCTTCGAGGACGTCGCCACCGGCGGCTCGATCATGATCTTCGACCACTCGCGCGACATGTTCGAGGTGGCACGCAACTTCGCGCACTTCTTCGCCCACGAGAGCTGCGGCTTCTGCACGCCGTGTCGGGTCGGCACTGCGGTTAACGCACGCCTGATGGACAAGTTCGCCGCCGACCGCGGCTCGCCCTACGACCTCGACGAGATGGCGAAGATGCACCGGCTGATGCAGGGCGCCAGCCACTGCGGCCTGGGAAACACGGCGACGATCGCGCTCGACGACATCCTGGTCAAGTTCCGCCCGGCGTTCGAGCGCCGCCTGCACTCGCCCGAGTACGAGCCCGCCTTCGACCTCGATGCCGCGCTCACCCAGGCGCGGCGCATGACCGGCCGCGACGACCCCGGCGCCCACCTCGGCGACAACCACGAGGCCCTGGCCGAGGAGCGCGCCCATGCGCACGGCGTCGCCAACCCGGCCGCCGCGAAGGCCGCCCCTTCCTCCGCCGAGTCCGCCTCGGCAAAGGACTTGCAGCCATGAACGATTCCTTCCTGCTCGATGGCGAGGACATCCCGTTCACGCCCGGCCAGACCGTGATGCAGGCCGCCACCGCCGCCGGCAAGTACATCCCGCACCTGTGCTGGCATCCGGACTTTGCCGCGCATGGCTCGTGCAAGCTGTGCACGGTCAAGATTGGCGGGCGCTTCGCCACGTCCTGTACGGTGCGCGCCTCCGCTGGCCAGGACGTGGAAAACCGCAGCGAAGAACTCGACGCCAGGCGCCGCACGCTGCTGCAACTGCTCTTCGTCGAGGGCAACCACTTCTGCCCCTCGTGCGAGAAGAGCGGCGACTGCGCGCTGCAGGCCACGGCCTACGAGATGGGCATGCTGACGCCGCACTTCGACCACTTTTACCCCGACCGCCCGGTCGACGCCTCGCACCCCGAGGTGCTGCTCGAATTCAACCGCTGCATCATGTGCGAGTTGTGCGTGCGCGCCAGCCGCGACGTCGACGGCAAGGACGTGTTCGCGCTCGCCGGGCGCGGCACAACATCGCATCTCATCGTCAACAGCGAGACCGGCCGGCTGGCCGACACCGACTTCGCCGCCACCGACCGCGCAGCCGAGGTCTGCCCGGTGGGCGTGATCCTGAAGAAGCGCGTCGGCTTCGCAGTGCCGATCGGCGCGCGGACCTACGACCTCAATCCGATCAGCGCCATGGGTACGAAGGGCGAACGGCAAGCCGCCCCGCCCGCGAGCGCCGCGCACGAGAAGGAGGTCGGGTGATGACCCACGACAACCTGAACGAGAGCCCGAGCGCCAGCGCCGCGGCCCCACCGCGCAAGCTCAAGGTCGCGACCGTGTCGCTCGCCGGTTGCTTCGGCTGCCACATGTCCTTCCTCGACATCGACGAGCGCATCCTGCCGCTGCTCGAGCTGATCGAGTTCGACCGCTCGCCGCTCACCGACATCAAGCACTGCGGCCGCTGCGACATCGGCCTCATCGAGGGCGGGGTGTGCAACGCCGAGAACGTCCACGTGCTGCGCGAATTCCGCGCCAACTGCAAGGTGCTGATCGCGCTCGGCGCGTGCGCGGTCAACGGCGGCCTGCCGGCGCAGCGCAATCACCTCGAACTCGCCGACATCCTGCAGATGGTGTATCGCACCGGGCACGGGCTCGCCGCCGGCAGCGTGATCCCCAACGACCCGGAACTGCCGCTGCCGCTCAATCAGGTGCACCCGGTGCATGAGGTGGTGAAGATCGACTACTTCCTCCCCGGCTGCCCGCCCTCGGGCGACGCGATCTGGGACTTCCTGACCCAGTTGATCGAGGGCAAGGACCCCAGCCTCGGACATGGGCTGCTGCATTACGACTAAGGCCGCTTTCGCGCCTGCCGGCGCTCCTACAGGAACCCTCGCGGTGCGGGCCGATGTAGGAGCGGCGGCAGCCGCGAAGCGGACGACTGGAGGTGCGATGCGCGTGCCGTCCCTGATGGCCGTTTTCGCGCCTGCCGGCGCTGCTACCGAAACCCTCGCGGTGCGATTCTCGCTGCGCAAGCGCGGCGGCCCCCGCAGAACTCTTACTCAAGGACGCGAAGGAAACCAGCCATGAACTTCGAACTCGAAACCGCCTCGGTTCCCGGCGACACCCTGCGCCGCGTCGCCATCGACCCCGTCTCGCGCGTGGAAGGCCACGGTAAGGTCACGATCCTGCTCGACGAGCACAACAAGGTGCACCAGGTGCGCCTGCACATCGTCGAATTCCGTGGCTTCGAACGCTTCATCCAGGGCCGGCCGTACTGGGAAGTGCCGGTGATGGTGCAGCGCCTGTGCGGCATCTGCCCGGTGTCGCACCACCTCGCGGCGAGCAAGGCGCTGGACCTCATCGTCGGCGCCAGCAGGGTCACCCCGACCGCCGACAAGATGCGCCGCCTGATGCACTACGGCCAGATCCTGCAGTCGCACGCGCTGCACTTCTTCCACCTGTCCTCGCCCGACCTGCTGTTCGGCTTCGACTCCGAGGTCGGCCGGCGCAACATCGTCGGCGTGGCGGAGAAATACCCCGACATCGCGAGAAAAGGCATCCTGCTGCGCAAGTACGGCCAGGAGGTGATCCGCCTCACCGCCGGCAAGCGCGTGCACGGCACCGGCGCGGTGCCGGGTGGCGTCAATCGTTCGCTGACCGTCGACGAGCGCAAGGAACTGCTCAAGGACGCCTACCAGATGATTTCCTGGAGCCGCGACGCGGTGCGCATCATCAAGGAACTGCACCAGCAGAACCCCGCGCTCTACGACCACTTCGGCACCTTCCGCTCGAGCTTCATGGGCATGGTCGCGCCCGACGGCAGCCTCGACCTCTACCACGGCGTGCTGCGTGCCAGGGACGCCGACGGCAGGATCCTTTTCGACCAGGTGGACTACCAGACCTACGACCGCCTGATCACCGAGGAGGTCAAGCCCTGGAGCTACATGAAGTTCCCCTATTTCACCGCGATGGGCCCGGAGAACGGCTGGTACAAGGTCGGCCCACTCGCGCGCGTGCAGAACTGCGACAGCATCCCCACGCCGTTTGCCGAGCACGAGCGCCGCGAATTCGTCGCCTACGCCGGCGGCAAGCCGCTGCACGCCACCCTCGCCTACCACTGGGCGCGCATGATCGAGATGCTGTTCGCCGCCGAGACCATCAAGGAGCTGCTGCAGGACGACGACCTCTCCGGCACCGAGCTGATGACCAGTGGCGAACGTCGGCGCGAGGGCGTGGGCGTCATCGAGGCGCCGCGCGGCACCCTCTTCCACCACTACCAGGTGGGTGACGACGACCTCGTCACCATGGCCAACCTCATCGTCTCCACCACCAACAACAATCAGGCGATGAACAGCGCGGTGCGCGAGGTGGCAAAGCAATACCTCGACGGCAACGA
>JBEOKH010000572.1:0-20686 GCA_040275625.1 Thauera sp.
ACCCCCGCCACCTTTACGCGCCCTCGCTGGCGGTGCCCGACCTGGCGCTGCCCGCGCTGCGCCTGGAGCCCGGTCGCACGCAGTCATTCGCGGTGCCGGCGCTCACCGCCGCCACCCGTGTGCCGCCCGACGAACCCTGGATCGAGCGCCAGGCGAGCGCACTCGACGCGCTGGCGCCGGCAATTACGGACTATGTGCGCAAGCTGAGCGCGATGCGCCTGCCGCCCACCCTGGTGGAGGCGCTGGCGCACAGCCTGCGCGCGCTGCAGTACCAGGAGAGCGCGGTAATCGCGGTGCGCCAGGCCTGCGCGCTGGCGACCACCTTGGGGATGCCGCCAGGCACCGAGCTGGAGCCGGTCGCGGTCGCCTTCCGTCAGGCCACTGGCGCGCTGGCGGCAAGCGCCGACGCCGCACGCGACGATTTCTCTGCGGCGGCGGTGGAAGTCCGGCTCGAAGAGACCGAGCTGCGCTACCAGGCCTTCAAGGAGACCCTGCTGCTGGAGGGTGCGCACGCCCGCCTGGACATCCGCGCAATGCAGGACTGGCTGCGCCTGGCGAGCCTGGAGCGACGTGCGATCGAGCAGGTGGCCAAGGCTGCGCGCATGCTCGCCGTGCTCGACGGCGACCTCACGCCACAACAGGCCGCCGACGCAGGCGGGCATGCGGAAGGGAACGGAGCGGAGTGAGCGGCTACGCCCAACCCTATTTGTCCTGGACAAAAAACAATCACCCGCCTAACATCAGCTCATGGAATCTTGCTTTCAAACCTTCTGACCCGTCACCGATGAACGCCCCCACCTCACCCGAAGCCGCCTTCAGCATTGCCGCCGTCGAGCGTGATACCGGCCTCGCCAAGGACACCCTGCGGGTGTGGGAGCGTCGCTACGGCTTCCCGGCGCCTGCGCGTGATGCCAATGGCGAGCGCCTTTACCCACCCGAGCAGGTCGAAAAACTGCGCCTGATCCGGCGCCTGCTCGATCATGGCCGGCGCCCCGCCGGCATCGTCGGCGCCAGCGCGGAGGAGCTCGCAGCGATGCTCGACAGCTGCCTGTGCCCGCAGGCCACGGCCACGGCCGCGGGGCGCGAGGACGGGCTGCTGCAGCTGGTGCGCCTGCACCGCAGCGTGGAACTCAACGCCGCCCTGCGTCAGGCGCTGATGAAGCAGGGGCTGCAGCGCTTCGTCGCTGACACGGTCGCGCCCCTCGCCGCCGCGGTGGGCGAAGCCTGGATGCGGGGCGAAGTGGAGGTGCCCGAAGAGCACCTGTTTACCGAGCAGGTCCAAAACGTGCTGCGCAGCGCCATCGGCGCACACGCCACGCTCGGCGGGCGGCCGCGGGTGTTGCTCACCACCTTCCCCGAAGAAGATCACGTGCTCGGCCTGCTGATGGCCGAGGCGATGCTGGTCCCCGAGGGCGCCGCCTGCCTGTCGCTCGGCACCCGCACGCCGCTGGCGGACATCCGCAGCGCGGCGGTCGGCGGCGACTTCGACATCGTCGGCCTGTCGTTCAGCATCGCCTATCCGGCCCGGCAGGCGATCGACGGCCTGCTCGAGCTGCGCGCGATGATGCCCGACAGGGTCGCGATCTGGGCGGGTGGTGCCGCAGTGCGCGACAAGCAGAAGCGCCTGCCCGGCATCGAGGTCGTTGGCGGCCTCGACGACACCCTGGCGGCCCTGCAGGCGTGGCGACAGGCGCACCCCTGAAAGCAGCGCTTTCGTCCCCCACCGGCAACTCCGCGGGATGTTCCGGGCTCATGACAGGGAAAACTTCACGGCATCGACGAGGGTCGGCCCTGTAGAATCGCCGCCGCATATTCACACCGTCACGCGCGCACGCCAGGGCATGCGGGTTTCGGCCGGATACGCCACCGCCCTCGTTTCCAGAAAGGAGTCATGCCATGAAGGGACTTTCCAAGGGAAGTCTGTTTTTCTGCGCCCTGATGAGCGCAGCAGCAAGCCCTGTGTTCGCGGAGCAACTGGTCGACGCGACCAAGCCGGAGCGCCTCTACGAGATCGCCCGGGGGTTCGGCTCCGCGGAGCTCGACAAGGACAGTCAGGGCGATCCGCGCATCAGCGGCAGGCTCGACGGCACGAAGTACGGCATCTATTTCTACGGCTGCGTGAAGGGGGCCGATTGCGACGACATCCAGTTCTCGGCCAGCTGGAGCGGCCCGAAGATCTCGATGGAAAAGATCAACGAGTGGAACCGGGCAAAACGCTTCGGCAAGGCTTACCTCGACAAGGATGGTGATCCCAACCTGGAAATGGAGGTGAACCTCGACTATGGCGTGAGTTCAAAGAACATCGAGGACTCCTTCAATTGGTGGTCCAAGGCGCTCAAGGAGTTCAAGAAGGTCGTACTCGAGGAATAGGGGACTCGCCTCCGGGAGTCGGCGATTCCAGGTCGCAATCAAGCCGCCTCGTCGGAGGCGACCCCGCGCGATAAAATGGCGACCATGCTCACCGACCCTTCCACCCTGCCCGCCACGCCACGCCCAGCGTCCGTCACGTTCTCCGAGCGCGCCGGCGAAACCTTGTCCGACGCTGCACACCGCGTGCTCGAGCACGTCTTCGGCTATCCGCTCTTTCGCGGTGCGCAGCAGGAGGTCGTCGAGCATGTCGCCGCCGGCGGCGACGCGCTGGTGCTGATGCCCACCGGCGGTGGCAAATCGCTGTGTTACCAGATCCCGGCGCTACTGCGCCACGGCACCGCGATCGTGGTGTCGCCGCTGATCGCGCTGATGCAGGACCAGGTGAGCGCGCTGGTCGAAGCCGGCGTCAACGCCGCCTTCCTCAACTCCAGCCTGGACGCCGAGCGCGCGCGCGCGGTCGAGCGCGCGCTCTACGCCGGCGAGCTCGAACTGCTCTACGTCGCCCCCGAGCGCCTGATGACGCCGCGCTTCCTCGACCAGCTCGACCACCTGCGCGACACCGGCCGCCTGGCGCTGTTCGCGATCGACGAGGCGCACTGTGTGTCGCAGTGGGGCCACGACTTTCGCCCGGAATACCTGCAGCTCTCGATCCTGCCCGAGCGCTATCCGTCGATCCCGCGCATCGCGCTAACCGCCACCGCCGACCGCCAGACCCGCGAGGAGATCGCCGAGCGCCTCAAGCTCACCCACGCGCGCCGCTTCGTCGCCAGCTTCGACCGCCCCAACATCCGCTACACCATCGTCGAAAAGAACGACCCGCGCCGCCAGTTGCTCGACTTCATCCGCGAGGAGTGCCCCGGCCAGGCTGGCATCATCTATTGCCTGTCGCGACGCAAGGTTGAAGAAACCGCGGCCTGGCTGCAGGAGCAGGGGCTCAACGCCCTGCCCTACCACGCCGGCATGACGCAGGACATCCGCGCCGAACACCAGACCCGCTTCCTGCGCGAGGACGGCCTGATCATGGTGGCGACGATCGCCTTCGGCATGGGCATCGACAAACCCGACGTGCGCTTCGTCGCGCATCTGGATTTGCCGCGCTCGATCGAGGGCTACTACCAGGAGACCGGCCGCGCCGGGCGCGACGGCCTGCCGGCGCAGGCGTGGATGGCCTGGGGCGCGCAGGACGTGGTGCAGCAGCGGCGCATGATCGACGAATCGGAGGCGGGTGAGGAGTTCAAGCGCCTGGCGCGCAACCGGCTCGACGTGCTGGTCGGCCTGGTCGAAGCCACCAACTGCCGCCGCCAGCACCTGCTCGCCTATTTCGGCGAGGCGTCCACGCCCTGCGGCAACTGCGACAACTGCCTCAATCCGCCGCAGACCTGGGACGCCACCGAAGCCGCGCGCAAGGCGCTCTCCTGCGTGTATCGCACCGGCCAGCGCTTCGGCGCCGGCCACCTGATCGACGTGCTGCGCGGCGAGCTCACCGAGAAGGTCATCGAGCGCGGCCATCAGGACATCACCACCTTCGGCATCGGCAGCGAGTTCGACGAGAAGCGCTGGCGCACGGTGTTTCGCCAGCTGGTGGCGCGCGAGCTGGTGGCGGTGGACCACGAGCGCTACAACGCGCTGCGCCTCACCGACGCCGCCCGCCCGCTGCTGCGCGGCGAGGCCGAGTTCCACCTGCGCCTGGAGCGCGAGCGCAGCCGCAGCCGCGTCAAGCGACGCAGCGCCGCAGCGCTGGAGATCCCGGACGGCATCCCCACCACCCTGTTCGACCGCCTGCGCGCCTGGCGCTTCGCCACCGCCAGGGAACGCAACGTGCCCGCCTACGTGGTGTTCCAGGACGCCACCCTGCGCGAGATCGCCATCGCCCGCCCGCACACCCTGGCCGCACTCGCCGGCATCAGCGGCGTCGGCGACCGCAAGCTGGAAGCCTATGGCGAAGCGATCCTGCAGATCGTGGCCGACGCGGGGTGAGCGCGGGCATCCTGCCTCACAGGAAAGGCCGGCCCGCCCCACGCCGCGGAGTGGGCCGGATCACGGCGGCGATCAATGGAGTCACCTCACCCCTTTGATTCGCCCCTTTACTTCGGAAACGTTTCAGGCGGCAGCCTGAAGCGAACCGTCTTCGCGACGACGGCGCATCGCCGCGAGCCCGAACATCCCGAGACCGAGCAGAGCTAGACTAGCAGGCTCCGGCACCGTCCCACCCTGGCACGCCGGGTCGGTCGGATTCAAGGTGCAGAAATCAAGGATCTCCTGCAACTTCGACTGGGCAAAGTCATCGACAAATTCGGAAACGACCGTTTGATTGGTCGTGTTCAGCCCGTTGAGGTCGTAGACGTTGCCGCCGTTGGCGTCGGCAAGCGGTTTGTAAGAAGTGATCGTATTCTGGTTTCGGAGGACCGCGTTGAACAGGGCATTGTTGTCGTCGAGCAAATCATCGGCGATCACCCGGGTCACCGCAAAGCCACCAACTGCACCACGCGCGATGGTGTCGCCATTGGACGGCTCGTCGGTGAAGATGATGATGTTCTTGACCGCGTCGCCACGGAAACTGAACAGCGAACTCTGGCCGTCGAGCGCGTTCAGCGCGAAGGCGGTCGCTGTGTAGCCGGGCTCGGTGCCCCCGTTGATCAGCAGTCCCTGCGCCGCGATCGCGAAGGCGGCCGAGTCCGTCAGGTTCGTCAACATGCGCGGCGCGGGGCTCGAACTTCCATATCCCACCAGACCGTAGCGGGCATCGATGCCCCCCGCGGAAAGGATAGACGCGAACTGGCCGATGTTGTTGCGCAGGTTGGCCTGCACGTTGCCCATCGAGCCGGACTCGTCGACCAACATGATGATGTCGGTCTTGATGAACGCTGCGTTGGCTGCAGCACCGAACCCCGTAAGCACGGCAACCGCGGTTGCCGCAACAAGCTGCTTCGTTTTCATTTCCCTCTCCTGAGTTTTGGTCCTGGTAGCCGATCCCCACCACCCGGCGATCGACGCAGGACTCCACAAGCAAGACTCAGGCCATGTATATTTTAATGATTTATCTCAGCGACTTAAGCAAAATTCCCAGAACCAGAAGGGCCTGGATGTAAAAAATGCCGACGATCACGGGCCACCACCGGCTCGATTGAGGCCTGTGGCAAACACATGGCGCGGGTGTTCGAAACGGGTTTATCCGCGCCATCGCGGGTGCGCGCAGCGCCTGCGCGCACCTGCACGGCGCACTCCGACAGGTGCTAGCATTCTGCCGCGCAGACGCCTAACCCTGCGCCCTCAGCCGCGCGGCGCCACCCGGGGCCGGGAGGCGCCGACCTCAACCCACGGCGCCCAGCCCGAACTTCAGGTAGTGATCGGCCAGCAGCAGCAGGAACAGCAACATCAGGTGGGTGATCGAGAAGCGGAAAGTGCGGACCGCGGTGTCGGCACGGGGGGCAAACCTGAGCCGCCAGGCGTGACGCAGGAACTGCAGGTTCAGCACCAGGCTGCCCGCGAGATAAAGCAGCCCGCTCATCCCCACCAGGTAGGGCAGCAGGCACACCGCGAGCAGCAGCACGGTGTACAGGAGCACCAGCGTGCGGGTGAACGCGATGCCGTGGGTGACCGGCAGCATCGGCAGCCCGGCGCGGCGGTAGTCCTCGACGCGGTGGATGGCGAGCGCCCAGAAGTGCGGCGGCGTCCACGTGAAGATGATCATCATCAGCAGCAGGGCCTCGGCACCCACCGTCCCGGTCATCGCCGTCCACCCGAGCACCGGCGGCAGCGCGCCGGCGACGCCGCCGATGACGATGTTCTGGGGCGTGGCGCGCTTCAGGAACACGGTATAGACCACCGCGTAGCCGAACAGGCCGGCCAGGGTCAGCACCGCAGTCAGCGCGTTGACCGCCACCAGCAGCAGCACGAAGCCCGCCGCGGCGAGCGCGAAGGCGAAGCTCACCGCCTGCGCGTTGCGCAGGCGCCCGGTGGGCAGCGGGCGCAGCCGGGTGCGTGCCATGCGGGCGTCTATCTTCTGGTCGAGCACGTGGTTGAAGGCCGCCGCCGCGCCCGACACCATGGCGATGCCCAGGCTCGCCACCGCCATCAGGGCGAGGTTGGGCAGGCCGTCGCTCGCGAGCATCATGCCCACCCAGGCGGTGAGCACCAGCAGCGCAACCACGCGCGGCTTGGTGAGCTGCCAGAAGGCGCGGCCGAGCGCGAGCGCCTCGCTCAGGCTGGCAGCCGCTGTCGGAATCCGCTTGTAGCCGTCCATGTCCGTCTCCCCCCTGTATTTATGCGGCCGCGTGCGCCGTTGATGTCGGCCGCGGTACGCCACGGCGCTGCCCGGCAGACGCATGCAGCTGCCGGATCAGCAGCACCAGCGTGGCGAGCAGGCAGGCCGCGGTGAGGTTGTGGGCGACCGCGTTGAAGAGTGGCACCTGGCCGAGCACGTTGATCAGGCCGAGCGTCACCTGCAGCGCCAGCAGCACACCGACCCCTACCGCCAGCCGGCGCAGGCGTGCGCCCAGCGCATGGCGCCAGCACAGCAGCACCAGGCTGGCGAGCACCCCTGTGGCGATGAGCGCGCCGATGCGGTGCAGCACGTGGATGCTCATGCGTGCGTCGTAGGGCAGCACGCCGAACTCGTAGCTCTCGTGGCCGAGCGGCAGGCTGAAGGCGGCGCGCAGCGAGAACTGCGCGCTCCAGCCGCTTTCGCAAATGGGTAGCTGGTAACACACCGCCGCCGCGTAGTTGGCCGAGGTCCAGCCGCCGAGCGCGATCTGCGCCAGCAGCACGGCCAACGCCAGCCAGGCCAGCGCCAGCGGGGGGGTGAGCCGGGGTTCGGCAGGCGGCAGGGGCGCAGGGGGATCAGGCCTCAGCTCGAAGCGCAGCAAGGCAAGCAGGGACAGCAGGCCGAAGCCGCCGAACAGATGCGCCACCACCACCACCGGCATCAGGTTCATGGTCACCGTCCACATGCCGAGCGCGGCCTGGAACACCACCAGCCCCAGCAGCGTGGCGGCCAGCCCACGCCCCCGCGGCAGGCGGCGCGAGACCACGAAGATCGCCAGCACGCACAGCCCGAGCAGGCCGGCGAGGTAGCGATGCACCATCTCGTTGCGCGCCTTGAGCGGGTCGACCTGGGCGTCAGGGAAGCGCGCCTGCGCCGCGGCGATGTGGGTGTCGTGCACCGGCGGGGTGAGCCGGCCATAGCAGCCCGGCCAGTCCGGACAGCCGAGCCCGGCGTCGGTGAGCCGGGTGTAGGCGCCGAGCGCGATCACCGCCAGCGCGAGCACCAGGGTCGCAGTCACCAGCCAGCGTGCGCGTGTCATGGCCACCTCCTCACACGCCGCTGCGGTCGTAGTTCATCAGCCGCAGCAGGTCGCTGCGGATGTCGCCGGCCACGCGCTGCGCCTGTTCCGGCCCCGGCTCGACGGCATAGCGCAGCAGGGCCAGGCCGCGCGGGTCCACCAGCACGATGCGGCCCTGGACCGCGGCGTCGCTGACCTGCGCGGCCTGCCATTCGATGTGCGGATAGCGCGCGAGCGCCGCCGGGCTGCGGGCGGCCAGCACCAGCGCCTGCACCTGCGCCTGCTTGCGACCGAGGCCGACGTGGAGTTGCTGCAGGATCAACAGCGCCTGCTCGCAGCGGGTGGCCGGGGCGGGCGGCGCGGAGGCGGCGGCAGGCCGGGCGGGCGCCTCACTCCCTTCGGAGCAGGCCAGCTCGCCCTCCACCGCAGGCACATAGACCAGATGCCACGGCCCGCCCCCGCGCTCGGGCGCGGGCAGCAGGCGCAGCTCCTGCGTCAGCCACTCGCCGTGGTTGACCGTCGGCGCCGCGGAGAACCAGCCGAACTTAAGGCTCATCCAGGCGCCGGCCAGCGGCACCAGCGCACAGAGCAGGAACAGGGCCAGGAATTTACGACTGCTCATGGGCGATCTCTCCCGATTCGATCGGTAGCCGGCGCGCACTGGCCGCGAGCGCGACGCCGATCACCGCGAGCGCGATCAGGCCCCACTGCAGCGCGTAACCGCGATGGCGCTCGGGCGGCAGCACCACCGGCCGGTAGTGGATGTGAAAGGGCGAGGCCTGCTGCTGGTGGATCACCCCCGGCGCCAGCGGCACCGCCAGCCAGGCCGCGAGCTGCACCGGATCGGCCTGCTGGATGCGCATCGGCCAGTGGCCGTGGTCCTCGACGTTGGCGCCGAGCAAGAGTCCGGTGACGTCGGTGCGGAAGATGCCCTGCACGCGCAGTTGCGCCGGGATCGCCGGCACCGGCAGCGCGTCGCGCCCGCCCTCGGCGGCGATCCAGCCCAGGTTGACCAGCGCTGCGCGTGGCGCCGCGCCGCTGCTGCCCGCGGCGCGCACGTCGGCGATGTCCTCCACCGCGATCACCACGTCGTAGCCGGGCTGGCGGTCGACGATGCGGTTGTCGACCAGCCACACCATGGGTGCGACCCAGCGCGCCGCGAAGTCGAGCTGCACGCCGTCGACCGCCGCCCGCCCCGCGCGCGCGCTGGCGGAGTCGTTCATCACGCCGACGCTCGCCGCCCCGGCGCTGGCCGCGTCGATATCCCTGGAGGTCGCGCCCGCCGCAGCGCGGTCCTGCGCACCGGCCAACTCCGCCAGCCGGGCCAGGCCCACCGCACCCTCGCGCTCCCACTCTGCGATGCGGGCCAGCGTCGCCAGCTTGTCCTCGCCACGCTGCCATTGCCACGCCGACAGCCCCGCCGGCACGGCGGCGACCGCCAGCACCGCGAGCACCCACGGCCAGCGCAGCACCCAGCAATGGCCGAACGCGCTAATCTTCATCGCGATCCTTCGCCCCCCGCCCCTCGCCACAACCCCGCCGGAGACCGTTCATGGCCGTCAAGCTCGTCATCGTGGTGCTGCTCGCGCTGGTCATCGTCAGCCTGTTCCAGGCGCTGTTCGTGATGCTGAAGGGCGGCGAAGGCATGACCCGGATGTCGAAACACCTCGGCCGCCGGCTGGCGTTCTCGGTGGCGGTGATGGCGCTGCTGCTGGTGCTGCTCGCCACCGGGGTGATCACGCCCAATGCCCGGCCGTACTGACAGCCTGCCCGCATCGCCCCGGCCTCACAGCACGTATACGAAGATGAAGAGGTTGAGCCACACCACGTCCACGAAGTGCCAGTACCAGGCCGCGGCCTGGAAGCCGAAGTGGTGCTCGGTGGTGAAGTGGTCCTTGATCACGATGCGCAGCAGCATCACCAGCAGGATCAGGGCGCCGATGGTCACATGCAGGCCATGGAAGCCGGTGAGCAGGTAGAAGGTGTTGCCATACACGCCCGAATCCAGGCGCAGGCCGAGATCGTCGTAGGCGTGCATGTACTCGTAGCCCTGCAGGAACAGGAAGCTCACCCCGAGCAGCACGGTGAGCGCGAGGAAAAGCTTGAGCTGGAGGCGCTTGCCCTGTTCGATCGCCACGTGCGCCACCTGCAGCGTCACCGACGAGGCGAGCAGGATCAGCGTGTTCCACAGCGGCAGGCCCGACCACGGCATGGCCTGGGTCTCGGTGCCGCTGGGGGTCTTGAGCAGCGGCCAGGCGGCTTCGAAATTCGGCCACAGGATCTCGGCGGTCATCTCGTTGTTGCCGGCGCCGTCGAGCCACGGCACCGACACCACGCGCGCGTAGAACAGCGCGCCGAAGAAGGCGAGGAAGAACATGACCTCGGAGAAGATGAACCAGCTCATGCACTGGCGGAACGAGCGGTCGAGCTGCGCGCTGTAGAGGCCGCGCTGCGATTCGTCGATGACCTTGCCGAACCAGCCGAACAGCGTCACCACCAGCAGAGCCAAGCCGGCAGCGAACACCCAGGGACCGGTGCGCGCATCGGGCTGGTCGAGCTGACTGATCCAGGTCGCGCCGCCGTAGCCGATCAGCAGCAGGGCGAGCGCACCGACGATCGGCCAGGCGCTGTCGTGCGGCACGTAGTACTTCTGATGCGTGGTCGTGCTCATGTTGCCTCTCCCTTGCTGCGGACCCGGTTTTCGGCGCGCGTTCGGGCGACGTGCCCTCAGCGGCTCACGCTCAGCGGCTCGCGGTCTGGCCGACGCTGCGATACAGGCGGTAGGACAGCGTCAGGTTCTTGAAACGCGCCGGCAGTTCCGGATCGACGTAGAACTGCACCGGCATGACCTTGCGCTCGCCCGGCGCCAGCGGCTGCTCCTGGAAGCAGAAGCATTCGATCTTCATGAGGTGGCGCGCGGCCTCGCCCGGCGACACCGAAGGCACGGCGGTGGTCACGATCGGCTCGCCGCTGCGGTTCTCGACCACGAAGGACACCAGTTGCAGGTCGCCCGGGTTGAGCTTGATGCGTGCGGTCTCGGGGGCGAAGTCCACCGCTACCGCCGGGTCGTGGGTGGCGAGGAATTCGACGCTGATCTCGCGCCCACGGTCGATGCGGTCGGGCGCCGCGGCGACGACCTTGTCGGTCTTGCCGTTGATGCCGGTGATGTCGCAGAACACGTCGTACAGCGGCACGAGCGCGAAGCCGAAGGCGAACATCGCGACACAGGCCAGCAGCAGCTTGTTGATCAGGCTCCGGTGCACCGACATCTCGCGTCCTCCCTGCGCCGCCGTCGCTTACTTCACGACCGGCGGGGTGTCGAAGGTGTGGTAGGGCGCGGGCGACGGCACTTCCCACTCCAACCCCTGCGCGCCTTCCCACACCTGGGCAGTGGCCCGCTCGCCGATGCCGCGCATGCAGCGCACCACGCCCCATACGAACAGCAACTGCGACAGGCCGAACAGGAAGCCGCCGATGCTCATGAAGGCGTTGAGGTCGGCAAACTGCAGCGCGTAGTCGGGGATGCGGCGCGGCATGCCGGCCAGGCCGACGAAGTGCATCGGGAAGAACAGCATGTTCACCGAGATCAGCGAGCACCAGAAATGCACCTGGGCGAGGCGCTCGTTGTACATCACGCCGGTCCACTTCGGGATCCAGTAGTACACCGCGGCGATGATGCCGAACACCGCGCCGGTCACCAGCACGTAGTGGAAGTGGGCGACGACGAAGTAGGTGTCCTGGTACTGGAAGTCGGCGGGGATGATCGCCAGCATCAGCCCGGAGAAGCCGCCGATCGTGAACAGCACGATGAAGGCGAGCGAGAACATCATCGGCACCTCGAAGCTCATCGAGCCGCGCCACATCGTCGCCACCCAGTTGAACACCTTCACCCCGGTGGGCACGGCGATCAGCATCGTGGCGTACATGAAGAACAGCTCGGCGACCACCGGCATGCCGGTGGTGAACATGTGGTGGCCCCACACGATGAAGGACAGGAAGGCGATGCTCGCGGTGGCGACTACCATCGACTCGTAGCCGAACAGCGGCTTGCGCGCGAAGGTGGGGATGATGCTGGAGACGATGCCGAAGGCCGGGAGGATCATGATGTACACCTCCGGGTGGCCGAAGAACCAGAAGATGTGCTGGAACATCACCGGGTCGCCGCCGCCCGCGGCGTCGAAGAAGCTGGTGCCGAAGTACTTGTCGGTGAGCACCATGGTGACCACGCCGGCGAGCACCGGCATCACCGCGATGAGCAGAAAGGCGGTGATCAGCCAGGTCCACACGAAGAGCGGCATCTTCATCCAGGTCATGCCGGGCGCGCGCATGTTCCAGATGGTGACGATGACGTTGATCGCGCCCATGATCGAGGACACCCCCATCAGGTGCACCGCGAGCACGAAGAAGGCGGTGGAGTCGCCGCTGTAGGTGGTCGACAGCGGCGCGTAGAAGGTCCACCCGGCCGCCGGCGCGCCGCCCTCCATGAACAGCGTGGACAGCAGGATGGTGAACGCGCACGGCAGGATCCAGAAGCTCCAGTTGTTGATTCGCGGCAGCGCCATGTCGGGCGCGCCGATCATCAGCGGGATCATCCAGTTGGCCAGGCCGACGAAGGCCGGCATCACCGCGCCGAACACCATCACCAGGCCATGCACCGTGGTCATCTGGTTGAAGAAGTGCGGATCGACGAACTGCAGCCCGGGCTGGAACAGCTCGGCACGGATCACCATCGCCAGGCTGCCGCCGATGAACAGCATGGTCAGCGAGAACAGCAGGTAGAGCGTGCCGATGTCCTTGTGGTTGGTGCTGAACAGCCAGCGCGCGAGGCCGCGCGGCTTGTGGTCATGGTGGATGTGACCGGGGGCGTCCAGGGTGCCGGTGATCTGGGTGCTCATGGCTTACTCCCCCTTCTCGATCGCGGCCGTGATGTCGGCCGGCTGCACCATGTCGCCCCTGGCGTTGCCCCAGGCGTTGCGCTCGTAGGTAATGACCGCGGCGAGCTCCTTCGCGCTCAACTGCTTGCCGAAGGCCTGCATTGCGGTGCCGGCCTTGCCGAACAGCACGATGTGGATGTGCGCGGCGGCATCGCCGGTGGCGATCGCGCTGCCCTTCAGGCCCGGGAACACGCCTGGCAGGCCTTCGCCGCTCGCCTGGTGGCAGGCCACGCAGGCGCTGTCGTAGACCTTCTGGCCGAGCGCCATCAGCTCGTCCATCGCCATCGGCCCGGCGGTCGCGGCCTCGGCCTTCGCCTGCTCGGCTGCGGCCACCTGCGCCACCGTCCACGCCTCGAACTCCTCGGGCGTCTTCGCATCGACCGCCACCGGCATGAAGCCATGATCGCGCCCGCACAGCTCGGCGCACTTGCCGTAATACAGGCCGGGCTTGTCGACCCGCGTCCAGGTCTCGTTGATGAAGCCGGGCACCGCGTCCTTCTTGATCGCGAAGTCAGGCACCCACCACGAGTGGATCACGTCGTCGGAGGTGAGCAGGAAGCGTACCTTCTTGCCGGTGGGCAGCACCAGCGGCTTGTCCACCGCCATCAGGTAGTCGGGATCCTTTTCGGCCTCGTTGGAAATCTGCACGCGCGGCGTGGCGAGCACCGAATAGAACTCGATCGGGTAGTCGAGGTACTTGTAGTGCCACTTCCACTGCGAGCCGGTGACCAGCACGGTGAGCTCGGAGGCCGAGGCGTCTTCCATCGCGACCAGGGTGCGCGTCGCCGGCACCGCCATCGCCACCAGGATCAGCACCGGGATCGCGGTCCACACGAGCTCGACCTTCATGCTGCCGTGGAACTGCGCCGGCACCACGCCCCTGGACTTGCGGTGATGGATGATGGACCAGAACATCAGGCCGAACACGATCGCGCCGATGGCGACGCAGATGTAGAAGATCGTCATGTGCAGGTCGAACACCTGCTGACTGATCTCGGTGGCGCCGCGCGTCATGTTGAAGCGGGGCTCCTGCCCCAACGCTGTCGCGCTCGCGAGCCCCAATACCGCCACGGCCAGCGAATGCTTCGATATGCGCATCCCATGCCCGAAACCGGATGAATCGTGTCTCACTCCACCACTCCTTCTTGTCGTTTTCATACGTTGCGCCTCATGGGGCGCCGAGAAGGTTGGACTGCTCCCTGACATCACCTGCAACCAGCTTTTCGCCATGGCATCCGGCCTGCGCATGGACGGCCAAATGACTATAGGCGCCAGATGGCGAAAGGCAAGCATCGACGCGAATAAACGCACGAACAATTCCTATTAGCTGTATTGATCACGGAAAATCCCTGCGGGAGCAATCGGGGAATACCTGCACACGTCGCACGCCCCCCTTCGGACGGCGTGGCTGTCACCCTGGCTAGGGCATGTCCGGCGTGACCGAGAACGCAAGGGGCGGGAAATCCATGCGCCCCGCCCAGTGGTTCGCCGGTCCCTTTGCGTCTACCGCGAACGACACCTGCAACTCGAGCAGATAGGATCCCGCACCCACCACCCAGGACCGGTCGCCCAGGGCGAGCAACGCCTCCCCGTGATTTCGAGCAGGCAGACCGACAAGCTGCGCGTCGATGCGAATGCCGACGTAGCCATCCCTTGGAATGACGGCCCACTGCGCAGGGTGGCACGGACCGCTCGCGGGCAGGACCGAGGACGGTAGCGCGCGGCCTGCGGCGTCGCGGACGGTGGCGCGGACCGACGGTTGATCACTCAGCGCCACAGGGGCCAGCGACAGATTCTTCGCTTCGACGAACACCGCATGCCGCAAGCCGCCGTCGACCACCTCGAGTTCGATCGAAAGACGCCACACAAGCCCCCCCAGCGGCCCGGTCCAGGGACTCAGTGTTCGATCGGGAGCGGATTCGTTCATGGCTGAAACCCCTCTCCATGACCATGATATTCATTCATATCGAGCGCACGAATGGCCCCGCGCCCGCCTTTTCGATGGACGCATCGCAGAAGAAAGACGAAGTCATGTGATGGTTGGCCGTGAACCCGCCGGCGAACCCGGTCCGCGGCCCGCCGGCAACGCTGAACTCCCACGGAATGGCCCACAGGAAATCGGACCTCCCACACACTGGCACACCCAGTGGATTGGCCGCCGGCGCAAGCTCGCCGGTGGTGATGTTGTCCACCGGCGGACTCACCGGCGTGCCGGTGGCGGCGTTGCCGCCATGGGCGGCACCGAACGTGTTCGCCGGGTGCACCAGGCCCGCGAACGGCGACAGGAAACTGCCCGCCGGCGTCACCACGCTCGCCACGGTACCCTCGCCGAACACGACGCCCTGGAACGACACGTCCTTCGGGTCGACGAAGACGTTGCCCTGGAAACCTGCGCCCCACATGCCCGCAGTCACGGTGGTCGCCACCCCGCCAGCCAGCATGAAATTGGGCGCGGTACCGGGCACCTCGGTGATGTTGACCGCGCTCGGAATGACGATCGTGATCGCATGTGTCGACACCACGCGGCCCGCGGTCGCACCTGCCGCAACGCGCAGATCCAGTTGCACGGGCCCGGCCGCGGCAGGCGCGGTGTAGGTCGCCGTGCCGGCAGCGGTCACCGCGCTCAGCACACCCCCGCCCGAAACGAGGCGCCACTCCAGCCCGCCGAAATCGGTGGCGGGCCGGGACGGAAGCGAGATGAAATCCAGATCGACGACTTCGCCCACACCGAAGCGCCGCACGCTGCGCCCGGCGAAATTGTCGCGCGCGGTGAGCGTTCCGGACACCAGAGGCAGCGGCAGCAGCCCGGGCGCACTGCTGGTGACCACCGCTCGGCGATTGGGGGCGAGGCTGGTCGAGAAATCGGTCGACTCGCCATGGGCAAGCATGCTGATGCGCACGGCGGGAATCCCGAGCCGCACGAGTTCCGCCTGCACGGCCTCGGCGCGGTCGCAGGACAAGGTCCAGTTCGCCCCCTGCTCGCCGTCGGTGCTGGCGTAGCCATGCACGACGACGTCGTCGGTTCCGCCGGCGGCGACCCACGCATCGCGAAACGCGGTCAATGCGGCGGTGTGCGCCGCCGTGATGGTCGACAGCCCCACGGTGAACACGATGTCGGTGCCGGTCGGGCGCCCGGTAGAAAGATCGGTCGGACAGCGCAACCCGGCTGGTATCGCGGCGGGGTCGCCGGCACGCTGAAGGGTGCTCGCCGGCGACGAACGCATCGTCGCGGCCTGTGCCGGTGCGGGCGACCGTGCGCCAGCCCCGCCAGCCTCCGCGTGCGCCGGCGCCCGGCCTTGCTGCACCACGTGGCTAAGCTCATGGGCAAGCAGGCGCTGTCCCCGTTGCGTCGCAGGCTCGAAATGTCCGGCCGCAAAGACGATATCCCGCCCCACGGTATAGGCCAGCGCATTCACGTCGCGCGCGGAGCGCGCGGCAGCGCCATCCGTATGCACGCGCACGGCGGAAAAATCGCGCCTGAAACGCGTTTCGAAGTACGCCCGCGCATCATCGGTGAGCGGGCTGCCAGAGGAACGCAGCACCTCGTGCACGGTGGCCGGGGCAAATTCATCCTCGCCCCGCGACCGCGTCGGCGACGCCTCGCGACGCTGCAGGCCGCCGTCCTCGTCCTCGCCTTCGCGCTCGCAGGCCGCGCACTTGCGCTGCAGCATCGCGCCAGGACCGGGGGGCACGTCAACGCTGGCGGGCATGGTCAACACCCGCTCGGCCATTGCATCCGCCTCACGCTCGGCCGGATCATTGGCATCTCCGATGCGCACACCCGAGCGCGCCTGACAGCGCGGACACGTGCCGCCACATGCGCAGCCCGGCACGCGCCGCAGCATCGCCGGCGCCGAGCGGATCGGCGTGCCCGCGCCCGGCGGCGGTCGGTCCGGTTTGGCGCCGCGCGCGGGCGACGCCTCGTGCTGAAGACTTCGCGTCATGATTGCCTACCTCATGTCTTGCCACCCTTGGGCGCCTTGCGCGCCTTGGTGGTCGCGGAAAGCGTGCCCGCGCCGGAAAGCGTGCCCGTGGAGGAAACGCCCACCGTGGAAGGCGTTGTTGTCGGAGTGGCCTTCGCAGCCACGAGCGCCTGCGCCTTCCTCTGCAAGCGGGCCGCAGTCGCTGCGTCACCAAGCGCGTTCTCGAGAAGCCTGAGATCGGCGCCCGCCACCGCCTCTACGTCCTGCAGCCCCGCCTCCTCCAGGCGCTTGCGCTGGGCGTCGTCGATGCCGAGCCGATCCAGGGGCGTACGTCCCGTCGTCGTGGTCGGTGGCTGCGTCGTGGTCGGTGGCTGCGTTGGCGGCGGATTCACCGGCGGAGGAGGCACGCAGGGCCGGGTCTCTGCCCCGAGCACGATGATGCGGAAATCGACCTCGCCGAGTTGAGGCTGCAAGGGCTCCCGCTCGACATGCAGCGTCTTCTGCGCACCGTCGAGCACATGGACAAGGACGCGCGTGCGCGCCGCCGCGCCCGTGCTCACCGCCGCCGCAGGCGCAACGAACGCGGCCGCGGTAACCGCCGCCTTGCCCGCGGCATCCTTGCCGTCCCGCTGGTAACGCAGGATGAAATACCCCCGCGCATCGGTGCAGCCAAAGCCTATCGCGCGGACCCACTCGCCCTTCTCGTCGTACAGCGCGACGGTCAGTTCGGGCACACCCTGGCCTGCGGTGTTGCGCACGAAACCGTGGAAGACATAGCCGTCCTTGTCCACGGTTGGCGCCTCGACCGCGGCGCGCGCCTGTTCGAGGCCGATGTCCCGGCGCAGGCCCGCGTTCATCTGTGCACGCTCGACCACCGCGGTCACGCGCGCATGATCGTCGCCGAACTTGCGCGCGAGCCGCTTCTGCTCGCGCGCGTAGCCCTGCTCGCGCACCACGCGCAGCGCCTGCAGGCGGTCGAACGCAGCCGCACGCTGCGGGTCGAGGCTGTCGACCTGCGCCGCCACCGTCCTCGCGACCGTTTCGACCGGAATGTCGCCGGCCTGACAGATCCGTCTGTTGTCAGCCATTTGCGATACCTCCCGTGGTGGTCCTGCCGAAGTTGCCGAGCACGCCGGCGGTGCTCTCGCAGAAACCGTTGCCGAGCGGATCGATCAGCACCGTGTTGGGGGCGCCGATGCGATAGGCATCATTAAAGGCGCGCACCACCAGGCAGTGGGTCGCCTGGTTATGCGCGGTCGTGTTCGCGAAGCCGAGCGTGAGCGCCGAAAAGCGCGCCCGCAGCAGCGACTCCTTGAGCCGGTTGTCGCACGCCCGCAGCGAAAAGCCGAACAGCACGACCTGTGCAATCACCACATCGTCCACCAGGTTGCAATCGCACTGGTTGCCAACGAAGGCGATGTCGTCGAGGCTGAAGATGGCGACCGACGACACCGCAAGCGAGATGCCCGTCTCGATCACGTCGAACAGGCACTGGTTGTTCGCGAACATGACGTTGCCACCGGCCAGATAGGCACCGACGCGCTGATCGTCCAGACCCGGCCTGGCTGCGGGCGCAGCCGCCAGGCCGGTGGTCGAAATCGTCCCTCTGGCCACCGCCGAAAAGGCCAGGAACTGCAGGTATAACTCGTTCGACAGCCCCAGGTTCAGGAGGGCCACGGTGGCGGCGAAGAAGCTCGCCCCCGGCCCGCTCTGGACCACACCGCGGCTGGTAAGCTGATTGCCTTCAACCACCACCGCACCGAGCGCGGTGGCGCTCAGGGCCTGTCCGAGCGGCACGCTGACCACGTTGTGGCGCACGACCAGCGCCGGGTCGCCCCCCTGCCCGGGCAGCGTCAGGCCTCCGATACGAACCGCCCGCACCGGCGCCAGGGCATGGACGATGTTGATGCCGCCGCGCCGCCCCGCCTTCAACTCGGCCTGCCCGGCCTCGATCCGGGCACCGTTGTCGAGAATGCGGTTGCGCGTGATCTCCACCCCTTCGCCGTGCAGGACGAAGATGCCGCACACCGGCTCGACGTGGCTCGCGCCATTGTCGGCGATCAGGTTGTCGCGCACGACCAGGCGCTCGACGTCGGCGAGCGCGATCCCGCCATAGCCCGCACTGTCGATCATCGCGACCGGCATCGCGGACAGGGTGCGGCGCAGGCAATGGCGGATATCGTTGCCGACAATGCTCAAGCCCTCGACGGTGATGAATTCGTCCGCAGCGCTCAAGTCGAAGAAGCCCGCGACCCCGATCCCGTTCATGCCCATGTGCTGGATACGATTGCGCTCGATCAGGACCTCGGTCAGGGTCCCGGCCGACGCTGCCCGCACCCGTCCCTCATCGACCGGAACCGCGACCACGACGATGATGACGTTCGCCGGCAGGGCGGGATCGCAGGGATCGACCGGACGCGGGCGCGGCCAGCGTACGGGTGGCACCGGGTCGCCGCGCTCGTCGATGAAGATCAGGCTGCCCAGCGTGATGCCATTGCCCGCGCCGCCACGGATCAGGTTGTCGATGAGGCGCACCCGGTCCGAGGTGCCGCCGATCTGGACCCCCCCTCGACTCCGGGTGCCGGGGACGAAGTCCGGCGCACCGATCTCCGTGCTGAGCACGCCTGGCCTGTTCGGCACATCCTCAACCCTGACCGACGTGGGTGCCGGCGTCTGCGCGCGCCCCGCCACCTCGACCAGGTTGTGCTCGATCAGCAGGTCGTCGCCGAGGGCAAACACAGCGGGGTCGAGGCACAGGCTGTCCTCCATGCGGATGCGGCAGTCGCGCAGCGTGGCGTCGCGCACGTGGACCACGCGCACCGCGCTGTGCGCGCTCGCCCGCACATCGAGGTCGCGCAGGCACAAGCCGGTGAGCGCGCGCGTCGCAAAGCGCGTGTTGGCGAAATCCGGGTCCGCGCCCTCGCACACCACGCCGGCGCCGCTCGCGTGCGCGACGATGGCCAGCGTGTCGATGCTGATGCCCTGCCCGCCGCGCACCTGGATCACCGGGGCCGCCTCGGCAAGTTCAGCTGCGGGCGGCGCGCCGACGATACGGCTGCGCAAGCCGCAGCCGGTGAGCCGGATGTTGCGGCGGCCGTCGATCACGATCGATTCGACATACTCGCCGGGCAGCACGCACACCTGCCCGCCCTGCGCCGGCAGGGCATCGATCGCGGCCTGGATGGTGTCGAAATCACCGAAGCTGTGGGTTCCGTCGCCAACGCGCACGGTGCAGCACAGATCCTGCTGCGTCAGCGGGCGAAAGCGCCGGCGGCAGTCCTCGATCGAGCCACTGATCCGGGTGTCGCGCGCTGCCGTCCATTCGATCTCGGCCAGCGCCACGCGGTGCAGCACGATGCCCGCGGGCGACGCCTGGTCGAGCAGGAGCGGACGATTGGCGATCTCGCCGGCGCGCACGCTGAAAGTCCAGTAGTCGCGCGCACGGTAGCTGGCTGCGGCCGGCGCATCGAACACCAGCCGGATGCCGTCGCGCAACGCCACCGGGTTTGCGGCATCGGTGAAGTCGGCGATGTCGCGCAGGCCGTTCCACAGCCGGAAGAAGACCGGGTCGGTGGTGGTGGGCAAGGCGCCGAACACTGGTGATGCCAGCTCCAGCGCATGGTCGGCGTTCAGCGTCGCGGTGACGCCGCAGACCACGTTCCACGCCCCGTCGAGTTCGTCGTACTGCAGGGCCTCGAGGTAAAACTCGGTGGGTCCGGCACTGACGATCGCAGCGTGTCCGGCGTCGATGACGACGCGCGCGGGGATGAGCGTGGTGTCGAACACGCCGCGGCCGACGAGCCCGCCATTCCACTGGCTCCACTTGAAGCGCGCGGGCGCCAGGGCGTCGCCGTCGGCGACCTCGACGCGATACAGCTGGTGCTCGAAGCCGAGGTAGCCACCCCCGCCCACGACCGGGCACTCCTCCTCGAGCACCGGCGGCGGCGCCAGCGACACGCTGAGCCGGCCCTTGCCCGCGGGACCGTCCTGCAAGCGCCCCAGGATGCTGCTGCAGTCCTCACCCGCCGCCAGACGCAGCAGGCGGAAACGCAGATTCACATAGGCGCGTTCGGCCGTATCGGGCCCGCCGAGCGCCGGCTCGATCAGGCGCTCGGGATACTGGAAGCCGTGCACCGCCTCTTCGGACACCTCGAGGATCACCGCGTCGCGCGTGCCA
>JBEOKH010000573.1:0-2666 GCA_040275625.1 Thauera sp.
CACACCCCCCATGTAGGAGCGGCGGAAGCCGCGAACCGCCCCGCCCACGCCCCCCGCAGGAGCGGCGGAAGCCGCGAGCATTTTCGGTCTCGGCACGAACGCCACGACGCGATGCGTTCCGCCGCGTCGCGACGCGATGCGTGCATTCCGACGCTTTGCGCGCACCGCGCGCGCTAGGTGACGGCATCCACGCCCGCGCGCCACGAAGCGGCGAACTTTCGCCACGACTCTATATAATCGCGAGAATCCACAGAAACAGCACGCGGGCACACCGGCGCCCGCGGCACGTACGATCGACACACCATGCCCACCTGCCCACGCTGCGACGGTACCGACTGCCGCGAGTCCCCCTGGAAGTCGGAGGACGAGCAGCGCACCCACGCGGGCGTCCGCGCCTGGCGCTGCCTGTCGTGCGTGCACCGCTTCTACGCGCCGGCGCCGCGCAGCCGGTGGCGCAGCAATCCGGTGGTCGCCGCGGTGGGCGGCAGCACGCTGCTGCTGACCCTCGCGGTGATCGTCATCCTGTGGCTCTGGAAGCGCTGAACGATGGCCACCCTGGACACGATCGCCCCACCCACCTGCCCCGCCTGCGGCGCCGCCGGCTGCCGCCGCTCGCGCTGGCGTTCGCATGCGGAGCACGCCGGGAACCCGGGCATGCACCCGTGGCGCTGCCTCGCGTGTTCGCACCGTTTCGTCGCCCCTGACCATGGATCCGGCGGACGCCGGAGCGGGCCGCTCGTCGTCGGCGTGCTCGCCGCACTGGCGTTGCTGGCCATCATCGGCGGCAGCGTGATGGTGGCGAGCGACGACGATGCCAGCACGCCGGCGCCGGCCGCTGCCACCGCTGCAGAGACCGTGGCCGTGGCCGTGGTCGACCCGCTCGATGCACATTTCCGCGCGGCACGTGCGGCGCTGCTCGACAGCGCGCGTGACAGCAAGATCACGGCCGAGGCGGTAGCCCGCCTCCGCCAGGCCGCCGAAGGGGGCCACACCGGCGCGATGGTCCTGCTCGGCAAGCTCTATCGCAGCGGCGTCGGCATGCCGCAGAACTACGCGCTGGCGGCACGCTGGCTCGGCGCCGCGGCCGAAGCGGGCGATCCCGAAGGCATGGTCGAGTACGGCCGCCTGCATCGCAGCGGCATCGGCGTCGCGCTGGACGCGGTAAAGGCCTATGTATGGTTCAATCGCGCCGCAGCCCTGCTCAACATGGATGGCGTTCAGGAACGCGACAGCATCGCGGTGAAGCTGAGCGAGGATGAACTGCGCCGCGCCCAGGCGCTCTCGCTCGAGGCGATCGAAGCCACCGCAAGCCAACCCGAAACGGGTAGCCGCTGAAGCGCCCGCTGCACCGGCCTGCCAGCCCGATCCCAACACCGCGCCCCGATCGCCCGTGCCCATCCCGCCACCGACCTTCACCTCGCCGCACGGCGCCGCCAGCGGCCACGCGCGCCTCGTGCTGCGGGGCATCGGCAAGGTGTATCCGACCGTGATCGCCAACGACGAGGTCGACCTGACCGTGCGTGCCGGCGAGATCCGCGCGATCCTCGGCGAGAACGGCGCCGGCAAGTCGACGCTGATGAAGATCATCTACGGCGTCACCCACGCGAGCAGCGGGCGCATGTTCTGGGAAGGCGAGGAGGTCGTGGTCGCCAGCCCGGCGCATGCGCGCAAGCTCGGCATCGGCATGGTGTTCCAGCATTTCTCGCTGTTCGAGACCCTGAGGGTGGTCGAGAACGTCGCCCTCGCCCTGCCCGGCCGCCCCGTCCTCGACGAACTCGCGCAGCGCATCGTCGAGGTCTCGGCGCGCTACGGGCTGCCCGTCGATCCGCGCCGCCACGTGCACGCGCTGTCGGTGGGCGAGCGCCAGCGCGTTGAGATCATCCGCTGCCTGCTGCAGAACCCGCGCCTGCTGATCATGGACGAGCCGACCTCGGTGCTCACGCCGCAGGCGGTGCGCACGTTGTTCGAGACCCTGCGCCAGCTCGCGGCCGAGGGCTGCTCCATCCTCTACATCAGCCACAAGCTCGACGAGATCCGCGCGCTCTGCCACACCGCCACCGTGCTGCGCGCCGGCAGGGTAACCGGCGAATGCATCCCGGCGCAGGAGACCGCGCAGTCGATGGCGCGCATGATGATCGGCAAGGACCTGCCGCACTGCGAGCACGGCCCCGCCACCGCCGGCGGCGAAGTCCGCCTGCGTCTGGCCGGGCTGTCGCACGCCGCGGACGATCCCTTCGGCACCGACCTGCGCGACATTCATGTCGACGTGCATGCGGGCGAGATCGTCGGCATCGCCGGCGTGTCCGGCAACGGCCAGCAGGAGTTGCTGCGCGTGATCTCGGGCGAGACCCCGCTGGCGGAGAAATTCCCGGTGCAGATCTGCGGCGTCGAAGCCGGCCGCCTGTCGCCCGGCAAGCGGCGCCGGCTCGGCCTCGCCTTCGTGCCCGAGGAGCGCCTCGGCCGCGGCGCGGTGCCGGCGATGTCGCTCGCCGACAACGCGCTGCTGACCGCCGCGCACAGCCAGCAGCTGGTACGCGCCGGCTTCGTTCGCTTCGGCCGCGCACATGACTTCGCGCGCCGCTGCATCGACCAATTCAGCGTCCGCTGCGGCGGCACCGGCGCGGCGGCGAAGTCGCTGTCGGGCGGCAACCTGCAGAAGTTCATCG
>JBEOKH010000574.1:0-5152 GCA_040275625.1 Thauera sp.
CTCCGCGGCTTGCGGCACGGCTGCGCACAGCGCGGACCAGGCCTCGGCGCAGACGGCGCCCGCGCCCTCGGGGCCGAAGAACCAGTCGAGGTCGGCCTGTCCGGTGAGGAAGCTGCCGCGCAGGATGGCACCCAGGCAGTGTTGCGAATGTGTGCCGCACCAGGCCACGGCGAGCGCGGCGCCCCACGAGCCGCCGAACACCAGCCAGCGCTCGATGCCCAGGTGCTGGCGCAGGCGTTCGATGTCCCCGACCAGCTCGCGCGTGGTGTTGGCGTGGCAGCCGCCGCGCGGCGTGCTGCGTCCGCAGCCGCGCTGGTCGAACAGCACGACGTGGAAGCGGGCAGGGTCGAAGAGCTGGCGCTGGCGCGGGCTGCAGCCGCTTCCGGGGCCGCCATGCAGGAAGAGGACTGGCAGGCCGTCGGGCGTGCCGCAGCGCTCGAAGTACAGGCGGTGACCGTCGCCGACCTCGAGCAGGCCGTGGGCTAGGGGCGGTGCGGGCGGGAAAAGGAGGGCGTCGGGCGGCATGGCGTTGGAGAGATGCTCGGCATGGACGGTACCCGTGCAGGGGCGAGGCTTGCCCAGGTGATGGCGAGCGAGCTTGCCGCGCAGTCTCGGATCGGTGGTGCACCAGCGAGAGGGGGACGCTTGATGTGCTGGATCTTAGACCAGTGCTCGTGTGGTTTCCGGTTGTTCTTGTTGAGCGGTTCAGATCAGGAGGCATAGCGGCCTGGGCATGCAGATGATTATTGCAATGCGGCGGCGCCAACCCGCAGTAGCTGGGGCGCGACCCGTCAGATGGTGGCGGAGGGTTCTGATTTCCGGGCTTACGGGCGAAGTTACAAGGCGCCTGGCCCGTCCTCGGCATGACCTGTCGGTGGCCTGATGGGCGTTGAGTTACTGTGGTTTTTCTCCCGCCCGCCGATATGCCTGCGCCGTCGCTAAAGGAAGAAACAGTGTGAGAGGAGAATCAGGCAGTGCGATAAAACCATGGTGGTCATAGAAGGCTGCAGCCCGATCATCCTTGGCATCCACCATCAAGGCATACGCTGCAATCTCGGAACGGGTGGCCCAGTCGAGGCCGTCGGCCAACAGAGCGCTGCCAAGGCCTTGCCCGCCAAATGCCTGATCGACGGCAAGACGCCCCATGCGAACGGCTGGGACGGTGGGATAGCGTGGGAGCTTCTTGGCCACATCAGCCGGTAGATCGGACAGCATCAGACTCGCCGAGGCGAGTGTGTAATACCCCGCAATACGCGCCTGATCGTTCAGCGCCACAAAGCAGGCCGCTACGCGGCGCCGAATATCTCGAGTGACCTGCTCGCGCAAATACCGGTCCAGCGGATCGGAACCACTGTGGAAACCGGCGCGCTCATGGGTGGCATCGAGTGGCGCAACGAGAAAAGGCGGGCGGCTCATTGAGCACGCAGTAGCTTGCTACGACGAGTGAAGGCGCGTTCCAGAGCCGGAGCAGGCTGCGGCGGAGAGAGCAGCGCCTGGGCAAAGCACTCCTGGTCAGCGAGCGAAAGACGAACCACTTCTGCCTGTTCGATGGCGCGCTGAGCTGCATCCTGCACGGCAGTGACCACGAAATCGGTCATGGTCCTGCCCTGGAGTTCAGCGGCTCGCTTGAGCATCGCATGCAGGTCGGTGCTGATTCGAGCCTCAAGCCTGGCGGTGTTGATAGCAGTAGGCATGGTGTATTCCTCCTATTACGAAATTATACGGCAACTTGCCGTACATTCTGCAACTCCCCCGTAGCCGGGTAGGTGTCCCACCCATCGGACGGGTTCTTGAGTCAAGCGGCCGCTCAGATGGTTGCCCTGCTCAATCGGTGAGAGGGTGTTGCTCGCTTTCGCGTGACCGCACGGGCTACCCATCCTCCGCCCTTGCCGAGGGGCGCCTGTCGCCATGTCGTTTGCCGCCCCATGTTTGCGCCCGCGCCCCTCCATATTTTCATGAGCCCCGGTTCCGGACTTTTGCGATGCGAATCATTCCTCTTCCAGGCAATCTCACTCACACGGTCGGCAATCTGGCCGGCGGTGCCTGCAAGCGGCACCGATCCCACCCAGAGACGAGGCAGGTGACGATCATGAAATCGGCAACCGCCACAGCCAGCGGCATGCGCTTCGGCTTTGAAATCAACATGTACATCGCCAACCGCTAAGGCCTGACCCCGGGCGCGGTGTGGCGCGCGTTCCAGCGCCGCGCCGCCCTTTTTGCTTGTTCCTCGCAGGCGTGCACCGCCGGTGCACCTGCGCCCCACAGGAGTGCCGATGAAGATTCGCGTACTCGGCTCCGCCGCAGGCGGTGGCTTCCCGCAGTGGAACTGCAACTGCCCCAACTGCGACGGCCTGCGCACGGGCCGCATCCGTGCCCAGGCCCGCACCCAGTCATCCATCGCCGCCAGCAGCGACGACGAGAACTGGGTGCTGTTCAACGCCTCGCCCGACGTGCTGCAGCAGATCCGCAGCTTTCCGGCGCTGCAGCCGGCGCGCGCGCTGCGCGACACCGCCATCGCCGCGATCGTGCTGATCGACGCCCAGATCGACCACACCACCGGCCTCTACATGCTGCGCGAGCACCGCAAGCCGTGGCCGGTGTGGTGCACCGCCGGCGTGCGCGAGGACCTGTCGGTGGGCAATCCCGTGTTCGGCGTACTCGGCCACTACAGCGGCATCGACTGGCGCGAGTTGCCGCTGCAGGCGCGCTTTGCCATCGACGGCGCGCCCGGCCTCGGCTTCGAGGCGCTGGCGCTGACCAGCAACGCGCCGCCGTATTCGCCGCACCGCGACCGCCCGCAGCCGGGCGACAACATCGGCGTCACGCTGGTCGATGCCGTCAGCGGCAGGCGCCTGTTCTACGCGCCCGGCCTGGGCGAGATGGAGCCGCAGGTGTGGGAGGCGATGCAGGCCGCCGACTGCGTGCTGGTCGACGGCACGCTGTGGACCGACGACGAGATGATCCGCCTCGGCGCCTCGCAGAAGACCTCGCGCGCCATGGGCCACCTGCCGCAGTCCGGCCCCGGCGGCATGCTGGAGTGGCTCGACAAGCTGCCGGCGACCACGCGCAAGGTGCTGATCCACATCAACAACACCAACCCGATCCTCGACGAGGACAGCCGCGAGCGCTTTGATCTGGCCGCTCACGGCATCGAGGTCGCCTTCGATGGCATGGAGATCGCGCTATGAGCGAAATTGGCGATACCCCCGGCGACCAGCCCCGCATCGAGCACGCCGCAGCCCTGGCCGCCCGCGCCGACGAGCTGCCGCCGTGGAGCCCGCAGGACTTCGAGGCCCTGCTGCGCGAGAAGGGCACGAGCTATCACATCTACCACCCCTTTCACGTGATGATGGCCGAGGGCAAACTCACCCGCGCGCAGCTCCAGGGCTGGGTGGCGAACCGCTTCTACTACCAGATCTCGATCCCGGTTAAGGACGCGGCCATCCTGTCCAACTGCCCGGAGCGCGCGATCCGCCGCGAATGGATCCAGCGCATCCTCGACCACGACGGCTTCGAGATCGGCGACGTGAAGGACCCCGGCGGCATCGAGGCCTGGATCCGGCTTGGCGAGGCGACCGGCCTCACCCGCGACGACGTCACCTCGCTGCGCTTCGTGGCGCCGGCGACGCGCTTCGCGGTCGACGCCTACATCAACTTCGCCCGTCAGCGCCCGTGGCAGGAGGCGGTGGCCTCCAGCCTCACCGAGTTCTTCGCGCCGCACATCCATCAGCAGCGCCTGGACACCTGGCCGACGCACTACCCCTGGGTGGACACCGCCGGCCTGCAGTACTTCCGCAACCGCCTCACCCAGGCGCGGCGCGACGTCGAGCATGGCCTGCGCTTCACGCTCGAGTACTTCAGCCAGAGCCGGGCGCTGCAGCAGCGCGCGCTCGACATCCTGCAGTTCAAGCTCGACGTGCTGTGGGCGATGGCCGACGCGATCATGCTCAGCCAGTGCGAGGTGGCGATCGTCGGCCCGCGCCGCGCCGGTAGCGGCCCCGACCACCGCGTTTGTGCGTAGACGGCGCGCTGCGTGCCACGCGCGCGGGGCGTTCAGGCCTTGGCGCGCAGTTTCTGCACCAGCATCACCGCGGCCAGCACCAGCGCGCCGGCGACGATGCCGACCCCTGCGCCCGCGGCAGTGTTGATCAGCGCGCCCGCAAACCCGCCGAACCCCGCGGCGAAATGCTCCACCGCGTGCGCCGGTGTCGGCCAGCCGTGCAGCAGGATGCCGCCGCCTACCATGAACATCGCCGCGGTGCCGACCACCGACAGCGTCTTCATCAGCCAGGGCGCGAAGCCCAGGATGGCGCCGCCCACGCGGCGGGTGAAGGCCGAGGCGCTGCGCTGCAGGTGCAGGCCGAGGTCGTCGAGCTTGACGATGCCGGCGACCAGCCCATAGACGCCCACCGTCATCAGCACCGAGATGCCGACCAGCACCGCCACGCGCTGGCCGAGCGGGGCCGCAGCCACGGTGCCGAGCGTGATCACCACGATCTCGGCCGACAGGATGAAGTCGGTGCGCACCGCGCCCTTGATCTTCTCCTTCTCGAAGGCGACGAGGTCGACGTTCGGGTCGGCGAGCGCGTCGAGCGTCTCGTGGTGCTCGGCCTCTTCCTCTTGCTTCGGGTGCAGGAACTTGTGGGCGAGCTTCTCGAAGCCCTCGAAGCACAGGAAGGCGCCGCCCAGCATCAGCAGCGGGGTGATCAGCCACGGCGCCAGCCAGCTGATCAGCAGCGCGGCCGGCACCAGGATAGCCTTGTTGACCAGCGAGCCCTTGGCCACTGCCCACACGACCGGCAGCTCGCGGCTGGCCTGCACGCCGGTGACCTGCTGGGCGTTGAGGGCGAGGTCGTCGCCGAGCACGCCGGCGGTCTGCTTGGCGGCGACCTTGGTCATGGTGGCGACGTCATCCATGATGGTGGCGATGTCGTCGATCAGTGCGAGCAGGGTGGTTCCGGCCATGATGAAGAAGAGGGTTGAAAGCGAAGGCGTGATGGTGACAGAAATTGATGACGCGTTGCAGCACGCAGGGTGATTGCATGGGGCGGACAGCGAAAAAGGCTCGCGGCTTCCGCCGCTCCTACAGAAAACCAGCGCAGCCCGAAACGCAGCCCGAAACGCAGCCCGAAACGCAGCCCGAAACGCAGCC
>JBEOKH010000575.1:0-2441 GCA_040275625.1 Thauera sp.
TAAGCGGCCTTGCAGCCGTCCGAGTGAGGATTACGGCGGTGACGAGCAAAGCTTTAGCAAGAATATTCCCGTGCATTGCCCGAACCGGGCAATGCACGGGCTCAACCGAGCCACACCCGCGCATTGCGGAACATGCGCAGCCATGGCGAGGCGTCCGGGCTGTCATTGACCAGCCACTGCGGCGCCCACGACATCTGCATGGTTCGGGCGGTGCGTTCAGGATGCGGCATCATAATCGTGAACCGCCCATCGGCAGTGGTGAAACCCGTCACGCCGGCCGCCGAACCGTTCGGATTGGCTGGATAGGCCTGCGCCGGGTTGCCGTGGTTGTCGATGAAGTGCAGCGCGAGCAGCGCGCGCGCACGGTCGGCCTCGGCACGGAACACCGCCCTGCCCTCGCCGTGGCTGACCACGATCGGCATGCGGCTGCCGACCATGCCCTGCAGCAGGATGGACGGGCTGTCGGTGACCTCGACCATCGCGAAGCGGGCCTCGAACTGCTCGCTGCGGTTGCGGTGGAAGGTCGGCCAGGCTTCGGCGCCGGGGATGATCGGCGCCAGGTGGGCCATCATCTGGCAGCCGTTGCACACGCCGAGCGCGAAGGTGTCGCTGCGGCCGAAGAAGGCCTCGAATTCGTCACGCAGGCGGTTGTTGAACAGGATGGACTTGGCCCAGCCCTGCCCCGCGCCGAGCACGTCGCCGTAGGAGAAACCGCCACAGGCGGCCAGGCCGTGGAAGTCGGCGAGGTCGATGCGACCGGCCTGCAGGTCGGACATGTGCACATCGACCGGGGTGAAGCCGGCGCGCTCGAAGGCGGCCGCCATCTCGAACTGCGAGTTGACGCCCTGCTCGCGCAGCACCACCACCCTGGGGCGAGCGCCGCTGGCGATGAAGGGCGCGGCGACGTCTTCCTTGACGTCGAAGGACAGGGACACCGACAGGCCGGGGTTGGTGGCATCGGCAAGCGCGTCGAACTCCTGCTGCGCGCACTCGGGGTCGTCGCGCAGCTTGGCGATGCGATAGCTGGTCTCGGACCAGGCCTGCAGCAGCTCGACGCGGCTGGCGGAGAACACCAGCTTGGCGTTGCGGCGGAAGCGGATCTCGTCCTTGGCGTTGGGTTCGCCGATGAAGTGGTAGGCGAGCCGGGCCGCGCGCAGTTGCTCGGTGATGCGCGAGCGGTCCTCGCGACGGATCTGGATCACCGCGCCGAGCTCTTCGGCGAACAGGCCGGCGAACAGGCGATCGTCGAAGCGGCCCTTGAGGGTGTCGGGCTTCTTCTCGAGACCATCGACATCCATCATGTAGGGGTCGTAGCACACGGTGTCGAGGATCAGCGACAGGCCGCATTTTGCAGCGAAGGCCATCTCGCACACGGTGGCGAAGAGGCCGCCGTCGGAGCGGTCGTGGTAGGCCAGCAGCAGGCCGTCGCGGCGCAGTTGCTGGACGGTGTCGAAGAAGGCCGCAAGCTGGGCGGGATCGACGTCGGGCGCGTGCTCGCCGACCGACTCGTAGGCCTGGGCGAAGGCCGAGCCGCCGAGGCGGTTCTTGCCGTTGCCGAGATCGATCAGCAGCAGCTCGGTTTCCACGCCTTCGGGAAGCTGCAGTTGCGGCGTGAGCGTATTGCGGATGTCCTGCACCGGGGCGAAGGCGGTGGCGATCAGCGACAGCGGCGCGACGACCTGCTTGTCGTCGCCGCCGTCCTGCCAGGCGGTGCGCATCGACAGGGAATCCTTGCCGACCGGGATCGACATGCCGGCGGCGATGCAGAACTCGGACACGGCCTTGACCGTGTCGTAGAGCCTGGCGTCCTCGCCGCGGTGGCCGGCCGCGGCCATCCAGTTGGCCGACAGCTTGACGTCGCCCAGCCTGGCGATGTCGGCGGCGGCGATGTTGGTGATCGCCTCGCCGATCGCCATGCGGCCCGAGGCCGGCGCGTCGACGCAGGCCAGCGGCGTGCGCTCGCCCATGGCGAAGGCTTCGCCGCGCCAGCCCTGGAAACTCATCGCGGTGACGGCGACGTCGGCCACCGGCACCTGCCAGGGCCCGACGAACTGGTCGCGCGCGGTCAGCCCACCCACCGAGCGGTCGCCGATGGTGATCAGGAAGCTCTTGCTGGCCACCGCCGGCACGCGCAGCACGCGCATCCCGGCTTCCTGCAGGTCGAAATCGGTGGTGTCGAAAGGCGGCAGATGCACCGCGCGCCGCGACACGTTGCGCGTCATCTTCGGCGGCTTGCCGAGCAGCACCTTCATGTCCATGTCGACCGGCTTGTTGCCGAAGTGGCGGTCGGACACGGTGAGGTGGCCGTCGGCGGTGGCGGTGCCGAGCACCGCGAACGGGCAGCGCTCGCGCTCGCAGAAGGCCTGGAACGTCGGCAGGCTCTCGGGCGCGATCGCGAGCACGTAGCGCTCCTGCGATTCGTTCGACCAGATCTCGCGCGG
>JBEOKH010000576.1:0-4333 GCA_040275625.1 Thauera sp.
TTGGGGCTCGCGCATGCGTCGCTTGTCGGGGCGTCGTGTTCGCGGCTGCCGCCGCTCCTGCAGGGGGCGAAGGCACGGTGGTTTCGGTAGGAGCGCCGGCAGGCGCGAATGCGGCGTTGGGGCTCGCGCATGCGTCGCTTGTCGGGGCGTCGTGTTCGCGGCTGCCGCCGCGTATCCAGAAACCGCCGCGTATCCAGAAACCGCCGCGTATCCGGGCGCCGCCGCGCTTGTTGACGACGGCTGTGGGGCGTGGGCGTCCTGGGCGTGTGATCGCCCTGGGCCGCTTGCGCATCACACCGCCCATGCCCGATAGTTCGGCTCTTTCTGCGCCGCAGCTCGCGGCGTGCGCACGCGAACGACAGCGAGAACGTGATGACTTTCGATCTCTGGTGGCTCGCCTACCCGGTGCTGGGTGCCGCGGTGGGCTTTTTCGCCGGCCTGCTCGGTGTGGGGGGCGGCGGGATCATGGTGCCGATGCTGACCACCTTCTTCATCGCCCAGGGCTTCCCGCAGGCCCAGGTGGTGCACATGGCACTCGGCACCTCGATGGCGGCGATCGTGCTGACCTCGGTGTCCAGCCTGCGCGCCCACCACGCCCACGGCGCGGTGCGCTGGGACATCGTGCGCCTGATCACCCCAGGAATCCTGCTCGGCACCTTCGGCGCCACCTTTATCGCCGCGCGGGTCGACACCGTGCCGCTGGCGATCTTCTTTGCCGTCTTCATGGCCTACGTGTCCATCCAGATGCTGCTCAACATCAAGCCCAAGCCCGCGCGCGAGCTGCCCGGGGTGCTCGGCATGAGCGCGGCCGGGCTGGGGATCGGCGGCATCTCGGCGCTGGTGGCGATCGGCGGCGGCTCGCTGTCGGTGCCCTTCATGACCTGGTGCAACGTCAGGATGCAGAACGCGATCGGCACCTCGTCCGCGATCGGCCTGCCAATCGCGATCGCTGGCACGATCGGCTATCTGGTCAATGGCTGGGGTGCGCCCGACATGCCGGCCTACACCTTTGGCTACATCTACCTGCCGGCGCTGGTGCTGGTGTCGGTGGTGAGCACCCTGTTCGCACCGCTCGGCGCCAGGCTCGCCCACCGCCTGCCGGTGGCTACCCTGAAGAAAGTGTTCGCCGGCCTGCTGATGCTGCTGTGCGCGAAGATGCTGCACAGCCTGTTCGGCTGAGCGCGTGTGAGCGCTCGTGTCGCGGCGGCGTCAGCGTGACGCGTCCGCGCCGCCGAGCGCCCCACGCAGCGCCCCGAGGTTGCTGCGCATCATTTGCACATAGGTGGGCGCCGGGCCGTCGGCAGCGGACAGCGCGTCCGAATACAGCGTGCCACCGACCCGTGCGCCGCTTTCGCTGCGGATGCGCTCGATCATGCGCGGGTCGGCGACGTTCTCGATAAACACCGCCGGCACCTTTTCGGCCTTCAACTGGCGGATCAGGCGCGCGACGCCCTGCGCGGTCGGCTCGGCGTTGTTCGCCATCCCGACCGGGGCCAGGAAGCGGAGGTCGTAGGCGCGGGCAAAATAGCCGAAGGCGTCGTGCGAGCTCACCACCTTGCGCCGCTCGGCGGGCAGCGCGGTGAAGGCGGCGCGGATCTCGGCGTCGAGCGTCTTCAGCTCGCCGTCGTAGCGCTCGGCGTTGGCCTGGTAAAAGCCAGCACCCTCGGGGTCGGCCATGGCGAGCGCGGCGGCGATGTTGGCGACGTAGCGGCGCACGTTCGTCACGTCCTGCCACGCATGCGGGTCGACCGCCTTGCCCGCGTCCCTGGCCTGGCCGTCATCGTGCCCGTGCCCGTGGCCGTCGTCGCGTGCCATCGCCAGCGTCGAAATGCCCTCGCTCGCGACCACCATGGTGCCCTTGAAGCCGCCTGCGCGCGCCAGGCGCGCCATCCAGTCGTCGAAGCCGAGGCCATTGACCACCACCAGCGCCGCCTTGCCGATCTCGCGCGCGTCCGAGGGGCGCGGCTGGAAGGCATGCGCATCCTCGTCGGGGCCGACCAGGGTGCGCACCTTGACGCGCTCGCCTCCGACCTGGGTCACGAGGTCGCCGAGGATGCTGAAACTGGTCGCGACTTCGAGCGCCTGCGCGTGCGCGCTGGCACCCACCAGCAGCGCGGCGCAGGCCGCGAGGAGGCGCAGGCGGTGCAAACGGGAGGAGGAAGGATTCATCGTCGTCGGATCCGGGTTGAAGAAATAGACAAAATGCGTTCATGCCGCACGGCCGCACCGCAACCCGTCGTCGGCCGCTTCCCGGCCCCACCGCAACCCGTCATCGGCCGCTTCTGTAGGAGCGCCGGAAGGCGCGAACAAGGCGATCGGCAAGCGACGGCGCGGCAAGCTCCGTTGTGTTCGCGCCTTCCGGCGCTCCTGCAGGTGGGCGCTGAGGGGCATCGTGCCTCACGACTCCAGGTGTCGCCGCACCGGCAGGCGCCCGGCGAGCACCCCGCCCGGCGCGGCAAGCAGCGAGACGAAATACACCACGCCGCACATCAGCACGATCGCCGGCCCGGCCGGCACGTCGGCGTGGAAGGACAGCAGCAGCCCCGCCGCACCGCTGCCGAAGGCGAACAGCACCGCCAGCAGCAGCAGCACCGGCAGGCCCTTCGCCCACAGGCGGGCGGCGGCCGAGGGCAGGATCATGATGCCCACCGCCATCAGCGTGCCCAGGGCGTGAAAGCCGCTCACCAGGTTGATCACCACCAGCATCAGGAAGCCGTAGTGCGCCACCGGTGACCAGCGGCTCACGCCGCGCAGGAAGGCGGGGTCGAAGCACTCCATCACCAGCGCGCGGAACAGCACCGCGAGGCAGACCAGGGTCACGCTGGCGATGCTCGCGATCAGCAGCAGCGAGGCGTCGTCGAGCGCCAGCACCGAGCCGAACAGCACGTGCAGCAGGTCGAGGTTGCGTCCGCGCAGCGACACGATCATCACCCCCGCGGCGAGCGAGAGCAGGTAGAAGGCGGCGAGGCTGGCGTCTTCCTTGAGCACCGAGGCGCGCGTCACCAGGCCGGCGGCGAACACCACCACCAGGCCGGCGACGATGCCGCCCACCGTCATCGCACCCAGCGACAGGCCGAAGGCGAGATAGCCGAGCGCGGCGCCGGGCAGGATGGCGTGGCTCATCGCGTCGCCCATCAGGCTCATGCGGCGCAGCAGCAGGAACACGCCCACCGGCGTGGCACCGAGCGCCAGCGCCAGGCAGCCGGCGAGCGCACGGCGCATGAAGGCGAACTCGGTGAAGGGGGAGATCAGGAAATCGGTCACGTGGGGCAGGCGGGGGCGCAGGGGGGGCGTGCAGCGTTCGGCACGTCGCGGTTCACGGGTGGGTGTGTCCGCGGCGGGGCCGGGGATGCGGGTGAGGATGGGGGTGACCATGACCATGGTCGTGCGCGGGCGCTTCGGCGTGCCCGACCGCGGCTGCGCCGATCTCCAGCGCCGGCAGCACCTCGAGCTGGCATTCGTGGGCGTGCTCGTCGAAGGCTTCGGACAGCCGGCGCGCACGCGCCAGGCGTTCGGGCGTCAGCACCTCGGCGGTGGGGCCGAAGGCCACCGGCTCGCGCGCCAGCAGCAGCGCGGTCGGAAAATGGCGGCGCACCTGGTCGAAGTCGTGCACCACGGTGAGGATGGTGCGGCCCTCGGCGTGCCAGGCCAGGATCAGGCGCACCAGGTCCTCCACCGTGCGGCTGTCGATCGCGGCGAAGGGCTCGTCGAGCAGGATCAGCGGCGCATCCTGCAGCATCAGGCGGGCGAAGCGTGCGCGCTGCAGTTGCCCGCCCGACAGCGAGCCGATCGGGCGCGACTCGAATCCCGCCATCCCCACTGCAGCGAGCGCCGCGCGGACGCGCCCGCGCTGGTCGCGCGACAGCCCGCCGAAGGCACCGATCTCGCGCCACAGCCCCATCGCCACCACGTCGAACACCGACACCGGAAAGCTGTGGTCGATCTCGCCGCGCTGCGGCAGGTAGGCCAGCCCGCTGGGCGGCAGCCCGGACAGCACGATGCGCCCGCCGATCGGGCGCAACTCGCCGGCGAGGCCCTTCAGCAGCGTGGATTTGCCCGCGCCGTTGGGGCCCACCACCGCCACCAGCGCGCCCGCGGGGATCTCCGCGGACAGGTGGTGCACCGCCGGGTGGCGGTCGTAGCCCAGGGTGAGATTGTCGAGGTGGATCATCGGCAGGACGGTATCGTGCATGTCAGCGCAGTGCCCACGACACGGTCAGCCAGAGCAGCGCAAGCGCGCCCGCGACCAGCGCCAGGCGGGCGGGGAGACCGGCGCCGAGCAGGCTGCGCGCCGGGAAGGGGCGCATGGGCGCGCCGTCGGCATCCGTGCGCG
>JBEOKH010000577.1:0-4449 GCA_040275625.1 Thauera sp.
GGCTTGCCCGCGAACATCGCGAGTTCATGCGCTGCATTCGCGGGCAAGCCCGCTCCCGCATGCGACCGCAAGCCGGCCCCTGCGGGGCCCGGTATCATGCGGACACCAGTGACCCAGACAGAGGACGACACGTGAGCAGTGCTCCCCCGCGCTATCGGCAGATCGAGGACTACCTTCTCGAGCGCATCCGCAGCGGAGAATTCCCGGTGAATCACCAGATCCCGCCGGAGGAGCAGCTCGCGCGCGATTTCGGCGTCAGCCGGATGACCGCGAACAAGGCGATCCGCGACCTGGTGCAGAAGGGCTACCTGGTACGCCAGGCCGGACTGGGCACCTTCGTCACCGACCGCAAGGCCGAATCCTCGCTGCTCGAGGTCTACAACATCGCCGCCGAGGTGCGCGGCCGCGGCCATGCCTACAGCAACGACGTGATCCGCCGCGAGGAGGTCCAGGCCGACGACGAGGTGGCGCTGCGCCTGGGCGTTCGCCTCGGTGCGCGCGTGTTCCACACCGTGCTGGTGCATCGCGAGGACGGTGTGCCGATCCAGCTCGAGGACCGCTTCGTGAATCCGCGCTGGGCGCCCGATTACCTGGGCACCGACTTCTCCGTGCGCACCCCGAACGAGGTGCTGGTGGCGAGTTGCCCGATCTCCGACGTGGAGCACGTGGTCGAGGCGGTGCTGGTTGGACCCGATGTCGCCCGTCTGCTCGATATCGATACGGCGAGTCCCTGTCTGAGCATGGCCCGGCGTACGTGGTCGGACGAGCACCTGATCAGCTACGCGCGCCTCATCCATCCGGGAGAGCGCTACAAGCTTCGCTCTTCGCTGCGCGGTTCCTCCACCGGACGCGTTCCAGCCGGGGAGAACGGGCGATGAGGTGCATCGCGCGTCGTGACTTCGTTGCCAAGCCGTGGAAGAACGGTGGTGGCGTAACCCACGAGGTGGTGGCAAGCCCGGAGGGTGCAGGCCACGACGATTTCGCATGGCGCGTCAGTCTGGCGGAACTGCGGGAGGCCGGAGCCTTTTCATCGTGGCCGGGTGTGAGCCGAAGTTTGATGTTGCTCGAGGGCGCACCGGTCAGGCTCGACGTGGATGGCAAACAGGTCCTGCTCGATCGCCGCGGCGGCCTGCTGTGCTTTTCCGGATCTGCACCGGTATTCGCGTGGCCCGATGGCGCGGCGCTCGATGCGGGGGTGATGAGTCGCGACCGCCTTTGCCGCCAGCACAGCCGGGTCTTGCAGGTGAGCGGATCCTCGGTGCTCGTGCGCAGTGCGCCAGAGGCCGTGCTGCTGCTCGCAGAGGGGGAGTCCTTGGTCGTGGAGAGCGCAGAGACGCGGGTGCGCCTCGGGAGACATGACGCCCTGCTGCTCGGGCGCGACGATGCGTTTGAACTGCAGCTCTCCGCCAGCAGCCCGGCACGCGTCCTGTTTGCGGAGTTCGCGCCCGCTCCTGTGTGAGCGGTTGCAGCGCGTTGAGTTTTCCGCACGCGCTGCGACCGCCGTGTGGTTCAGGTTCGTGACGGGGCTTGGCGGCGTCCGCGCCTTGCGTCCCAGACCACCGCGCCCATTACATGCGTCGCCGCCACCGCGCGGTCATCGCCGAGCATCATCAGCACGAACAGCCTTTCCGCCAACGTCGTGCACGCGGCGCTGCGGCGCGCGAGCAGCGGGGTGGCCTGAGGGTCGAGGACGACGAAGTCGGCTTCCTTGCCCGCGGCGAAGTTGCCGATGCGGTCGTCCAGGTACAGGCTGCGCGCGCCACCCAGGGTGGCGAGGTGGAAGGCGCTTTCGGCGGACAGGTCCTGGCCCGCGAGCTGCAAAACCTTGTAGGCCTCGTTCATCGTCTGCAGCATCGAGAAGCTGGTGCCGGCGCCGACGTCGGTGCCCAGGCCGACGCGCACGCCCACTTCGCGCGCGCGCTGCAGGTCGAAGAGGCCGGAGCCGAGGAAGAGGTTGGAGGTCGGGCAGAAGCTCATCGCGCTGCCGGTGTCGGCCATGCGCCGGCGGTCGATGTCGTCGAGCCAGATGCAGTGCGCGTAAAGCGCGCGCATGCCGAGCTGGCCGAAGCGCGCGTAGACGTCGAGGTAGCTGCGCGCCTCGGGGTGGAGCTGCGTCGCCCAGTCGACCTCGGCGCGGTTCTCCGCCAGGTGCGACTGCAGGAACACGCCCGGGTGCTCGGCGAACAGGCGGCCGGCGAGCTGCATCTGCGTGGGCGTCGAGGTGGGCGCGAAGCGCGGGGTGACGGCGTAGAGCAGGCGGTCGCGGCCGTGCCAGCGTTCGATCAGCGCCTTCGATTCGGCGTAGCCGGTGGCAGCGGTGTCGCACAGGAACTCGGGGCAGTGGCGGTCCATCAGCACCTTGCCGGTGATGAGGCGCATGCGGCGTGCGCGTGCGGCTTCGAAGAGCGCGTCGACCGATCCCGCGTGCACGGTAGCGAAGGCCGCCGCGGTGGTGGTGCCGTTGCGCAGCAGCTCGGCGCAGAAGAACTCGGCGACCTCGGCGGCGTGGGCGGGGTCGGCGAAGCGGCGCTCGGCGGGGAAGGTGTATTTCTCCAGCCACTCGAGCAACTGGGCGCCGTGGCTGGCGATGATGTCGGTCTGCGGGTAATGGACGTGGGTGTCGACGAAGCCGGGCAGGATCAGCTTGCCGCGGTAGTCGGTGAGCGGGGTGCCGGCCGGCAGCCTGGCGAGCAGCTCGGGCGCCGGGCCGCATTCGGCGATGTGGCCGGCGCGCACGATCAACACGCCGTCGGCGAAGTGTTCGAGCGCGCCGGGGTCGTGGGCGGGATCGGCGAGGAAGTGCACGATCTCGCCGCGGAGGGCGGCGAGTCCGGGCGGGGCGGCGGCGGGTGTCATGGTGTCGTGGCAGGGCGGTTGCGTCCCGGGCGCGAAGCGGCCCTAGCGGAGCGCGTAATATAAAGGTTCCGATCCGCCGCCTGTGCGCGGGCAAGCCGTGCGCAGGCGCTGGCGTGGTCGGCCTCCACCCCATTACACCGGAACAACGCCGATGATCGATCTCTATACCGCCGTCACGCCCAACGGGCACAAGGTCTCGATCGCGCTCGAGGAGCTCGGCCTGCCCTACGCCATGCAGGTGCTCGACCTGGCGGCGAACGCGCAGAAGGAAGCCTGGTTCCTCGCCATCAACCCCAACGGCCGCATTCCGGCCATCATCGACCGCGACGAGGACGATTTCGCCGTCTTCGAGTCGGGCGCCATCCTGATCTACCTCGCCGAAAAGACCGGCCGCCTGATGCCACAGGACATGAAGGGGCGCTCGCGCGTGCTGCAGTGGCTGATGTTCCAGATGGGCGGCATCGGGCCGATGATGGGGCAGGCGAACGTGTTCTACCGCTACTTTCCCGAGAAGATCCAGGCCGCGATCGACCGCTACCAGGGCGAGGTCAGGCGCCTGTTCCGCGTGCTCGACGGCCACCTGGCGCAGCACGAATACCTCGCCGGCGATTACTCGATCGCCGACATCGCCAACTGGGCCTGGGTGCGTACGCACAACTGGTCGGGCGTGGCGATCGACGATCTGCCGCACCTCGCGCGCTGGCGCGACCAGCTCCGCGCGCGGCCGGCGGTGCAGCGCGGCATCGAGATGCCGCCGTCGAGCTTCGACCGCGACGGTGACAGCGCGGAGCAGGCGAAGGCGTTTGCGGAGAAGGCGCGCAACATGGTCGAGATGGGCCAGTCGCGCACCAAGGGCGTGTGAGCGCTGCGGCGGCGCCGCATCCGCAGTGATCCTCGGCCGACAAACCAGCACCCAACCCACCGCAGGAGACCCCATGAAGCTCTATGTTTCACCCCGCGCGCCCAATCCGCGGCGCGTGCAGATGTTCATCGCCGAGAAGGGCATCCGCGGCATCGAGGAGGTCGTGGTGGACCTCGTCAAGGGCGAGCACCGCAGCTCCGACCACCGCGCACGCAGCCCGCTCGCCAAGGTGCCGGTGCTCGCGCTCGACGACGGCCGCCACCTCGGCGAGACGCGGGCGATCTGCAGCTACCTCGAGGGGCTGTACCCGGAGCCCAATCTGATGGGCGAGACCTTCGAGGCGCGCGCCTTCATCGAGATGACCGACCGCCGGGTGGAGTTCTACCTTCTCGGCGGCATCATGAACTGCGTCCGCCACACCCACCCCGGGCTGGCGCCGCTCGAGCAGCCGCAGTTCGAGGATTTCGGCCGCTCGCAGGGCGAGAAGGTGCGCGAGGTGGCGCGCTGGCTCGACGCGGAGCTCGGCCGCCAGGCCTTCGTTGCCGGCGAGCGCTTCACCATCGCCGACATCACCGCCTTCTGCGCGATCGAGTTCGCACGCGGGCTGATGAAGTTCAAGCCCGCCGCCGAGGGCATGACCAACCTGCAGGACTGGCGTGACCGCGTCGCCGAGCGCCCGAGCGCACGCGCGGGCGCCTGAGCAGGGGCATCACGGCGCAAGCGGCAGTGGA
>JBEOKH010000578.1:0-3309 GCA_040275625.1 Thauera sp.
CATCCCGCCCGGGATCATGCCCGCGAGCAGGCGCGCCTGCTGGGCGAGACGGGCATCGAAGAGTTCGCGCACCTCGTGGCGGGCATCGCGATAACCGAGGTAGGAGATCGCACCCAGCGCCACCCCGAGCAGGCCGAGCACGAGCAGCAAGGTGCGACGACGGATCGAGCCCATCAGGCCTTGTCCACCAGATAGCCCACGCCGCGCACGGTGCGGATCAGCTCGGGAAACAGCTTGCGCCGCAGATGGTGGATATGCACCTCGAGCGTATTGCTCTCGGCCTCCTCGCCCCAGCCGTACAAGGCCTGCTGCAGCCGATCGCGGGTCAGCACGCGGCCAGGCTGGGTGAGCAGCTCGTGCAGCAGCAGGAACTCCTTGCGCTGCAGCACCACCGGCTGGCCGCGATAGCTGACCTGCTGGTTCACCGGATCGAGGCTGACCTCGCGATACTCCAGCGCCGGCTGCGCACGGTTGAAGCTGCGCCGCAGCAGCGCGCGTATGCGCGCCTTGAGCTCGTCGACGTCGAAGGGCTTGACCAGATAGTCGTCGGCGCCGGCGTCCAGGCCGGCGATGCGATCGCTGGTGGCGTCGCGCGCGGTCAGCACCAGCACCGGCACCGGGTTGCTGGCAGCGCGCAGGCGCTGCAGTACCTGCAGGCCGTCCATGCGCGGCAGGCCGAGGTCGAGCACGGCGAGGCCGAAGTCCTCGTGGGTGAGCGCGTGCAGCGCGCTCGCGCCGTCCTGCACCCAGTCCACGGTGTAGCCCTCGGGCTTGAGCGCGACGCGGATACCCTCGCCGAGCGCGGCGTCGTCCTCGACAAGCAGGATGCGCATTCTGGTTACTCCCTCATCGATCGTTCGGCACTCCGGGACTTTAGCGCACAGTCCGCGGTCTCTTCCGCAGGCCCCCACCGCGCGCGCCCGGCTGCTTTCACCCTGCCCATGTGCCCTACTGTGCACCACTCTCCAGTTTTGCCCGCACCTGCTCGAGCAGGCGCCGCGCCTCGGCGCGCCGGCCGGCATCCGCAGCAGCCCGACCAGGGCGGTCCGCGGCGGCGAGCGCCTTCTCGAGCGCGACGCGCGCCTCGCCATAGCGCTTCTGGCGCCACAGGAAATCGCCGTGGAAATAATTGGGGTCGATCCCGGCGGGGTTCACCGCGAGCGCCTGCGTCAGCAGTGCCTCGGCGCGCGCGTCGTCGCCAAAGCCGAGCGGCCAGCCCGGAACCTGATAATAAAGGCTGCCGAGGCTGGTGTAGGCGGAACCGTCGAGCGCCCGCGCATCGAGCTTCAAGGCGGTCTCGAGTTCGGCCTTGGCCTGCTTGACCAGGTCGAGCGCGCCAAGGCCGCCCTTCGCCCCCGCCCAGGTGCTGAGGATGATGCCGTGCCAGATGTGCAGTTCGGCTGCATCCGGTTCGGCGGCGACCGCCTTGCCCGCACGCTCGGCCAGCTCGGCGAACGCGGCCTCGCGCTGCTTCTCGGGCAGGCCGTACTGGATGTCGGCCCAGCGTCCCTGCAAACCGGCCAGCTCGGCGCGCCCGGCCTCGCCGAGCGCGAAGCTCGATGGTGCGGCGAGGGCGATGGCGAGCGGCAGCGCGATTCGGTGCAGGATGTGGCGCAGGATGGGGTGCGGTTTCATGGGCGGGGCTCCTGGGCTGTGGATCGGGTGAAGTTCTTGATGGTAGGCAGTTGCCGGCGCAAGGCGCGGTCGACCAGCCGTGGCAACAGCCGGTTGAGACCGACGAAGAAGCGTTCCGGCCAGCCCAGATGACGCTCGGGCCGTTCGTCGCGCAGCGCCTCCACGATCGCCGCCGCGACCTGCTGCGGCGGGTCGGTGGCAACGCCGAGGGCCACGTTCATGGCGTCGACCGCCGCCGCGTTCATCGCCGTGCGCGTCGCGCGCGGCGCCACGTACAGCACGCCGATGGAGCTATCGGCGAGCTCGCGGCGCAGCGCCTCGGCAAAGCCGCGCAAGCCGAACTTGCTCGCGCTGTACACCGAAAAGCCCGCATAGCCGATCGCGCCGAAGGTGGAGCCGACGAACAGGATCAGCGCGCGCGGCTGCGCGCGCAGCAAGGGCAGCAGGCGGCGGGTGAGCTGCACCGGGGCGACCAGGTTGAGCGCCAGCTGCGCGCTGATCGCCGCGTCGTCCTGCTGCTCGAGGAGGCCGAAGCGGTTCGCCCCGGCGGCGTGGATCACGCACTCGACACCACCGCAGGCACGCGCCGCCGCCGCCACCACATCGGCGCCGGCGGGGCTGGCAAGATCGGCGGCGACGTGGCGCAGCGCTTCGGGAAAGCGCGCCATCGCCGCCGACAGTGCGCCTGCATCACGGCTCACCGCCAGCACCTGCGCGCCCGCCAGGCACAACTGCTCGACCAGCGCCTGGCCGATTCCGCCGCTCGCGCCGGTGACGAGCACACGGCAAGATTTAAGTTCCATCGTCGTCTCCCTCAGGCCACCAGCGGCAGGCTGCGGAAGATGTCGCCATACAGGCGATAGACCACGCGCGCGGTGTACACCACCGCGGCGCGGTCATCCTCGTCGTCGAGCCGGTTCATCAGCGTCTCGAAGAAGTGCATGTGCTCGAGGTCGAGGTTGCCATGCGAGTTCAGGTAGCTGAAGGCTTCGGGCGGCAGGCCCAGGCTGCTGCGGATCGCCCCCGCCGCGCGGGTGGCGAGGGCGATGCTCGTGCCCTCCAGCACGTTGACCATGCCGAAGAAGCTCACCGGGTTGTGGCGCGCGATGCGGTCGTAGACATAGGCGACCATCAGCTCGGTGGGCAGCGCCGGCTGGCTGCGGCGCACCGCCGCGGGGTCGGCGCCGCAGGCGGCGAGGTCGTTGAGGATCCACTCCTGGTGGCCGTACTCCTCGTCGATGTACTCCGCGATCGCGCCGCGCAGCCATTCGAGACGCACGGGCAGGCGCGCGCCGCAGGCCATCAGCAGCGGTACGGTGTGGCTGACGTGGTGATAGGCCTCGGTGAGAAAGGCGATGTAGCTCGGCAGCGCGACCTCGCCGGCGAGCGCCTGCTGGATGATCGGCGCAGCGAACAGCGTCTCGCGCTCGGCCGCGGTCTGTTGCTGGAGTTGCTGGAAGAAGCTCATGTGTCGCTCTCGTCGCTGAAGGAGGTGAAGGTCGCGCATAAGACGGCGCCGTCGGCGCCGATGCGCGGCAGGTAATGCGCCGCGAGGGCCGCGCGGCGCAGGCGCCCGTTGGCGGTGAGAAAGCCGTTGCCCGGGGTGAAGGGCGTCTCGGCGCGCAGCCAGCGCCCGGCGCGCGCGTAGTCGGGCAAGCCCGCGTTGGCGGCGGC
>JBEOKH010000579.1:0-7282 GCA_040275625.1 Thauera sp.
CTCCGGCCCCTGCGTCCCGAACGCAGTGCTCTACCAGGCTGAGCTATTCCCCGACACTTTTACTGCTTTTATGCAGCCTAGCGAAGCCAAAAATTATATCAGTGTTTTCGCCTAACTGCAAAGTCCGATAATTGTAGCAGCGCTTCCTTGAAATTGGAAGGGGGAAGCACCGAAATCGCGTCGATTGCGAGCTTTGCCTCGGCCTCGGCGTAGCGCCTTGTCTCGTCGAGCGCGCCGCTCGACTGGATGGCCGCAAGCACCGCCGGAAAATCTTCGCGGCCGCCGCCCTCGATGGCGTGCCGTACCAGCGCGGCCTGCTCCGGCGTGCCATGTTGCATGACATGGATCAGCGGCAGCGTCGGCTTGCCTTCGGCGAGGTCGTCACCGAGGTGCTTGCCGGTGTCGGCCTCGTCGGCGGAATAGTCGAGCACGTCGTCGATGAGCTGGAAGGCGGTACCCAGGTGCATGCCGAAGTCGGCCAGGCGCTGCTCGAGCGCGTCGTCCGCGCCGCCGACGATGCCGCCCAGGCGCGCGGCGGCCTCGAACAGCTTGGCGGTCTTGTAGCGGATCACGCGCAGGTAGTCGTCGATGACGACGTCGGCGTTGTGGCAGTTGAGCAACTGCAGCACCTCACCCTCGGCGATGACGTTGGTGGCATCAGCGAGCACGCGCATCACCCGCATGTCGTCTACGCGGACCATCATCTGGAAGGCGCGCGAGTAGAGGAAGTCGCCCACCAGCACGGCGGAGGCGTTGCCGAAGGCCGCGTTGGCGGTGCGCCTGCCGCGGCGCAGGTCTGACTCGTCGACCACGTCGTCGTGCAGCAGGCTGGCGGTGTGGATGAACTCGACGACCGCGGCGAGCGCGTGGTGGTGATCACCGCGATAGCCGAGCGCACCTGCCGTGTACAGCACCAGCGCAGGGCGCAACCGCTTGCCGCCGCTGCCGACGATGTATTCGGCGATCCTGCGGATCAGGGCCACGTCCGAGTGCAGTCGGTTGCGGATGACCGCATCCACCGCCTGCATGTCGGCGGCGATCGGCGCGAAGAGCTGCTGGACGGACAAGGCGTTGTGGCTCGCGGAAAAAGCGTGGATGGTAGGCGGCGCCCGCGCGCGACGTCAAGCCACGCGCCGGGCGCCGCAGGTCGGTGGGGCGCGGCCTCAGTTGCCGCTGCGCACGCGCGTCACGGCGTTGTCGAGCGCTTCCTTGGCGGCCTTCTGGTCGGACCAGACACCGGCCAGCTCTTCGTCGAGGATGCGGCGCACCTTCTGGCGATCCACCACCGGCTGCGCCGAGGACTGCTCGGTGGCCGGCTTGTTGGCGAGCTGGTCAACGGCGACCTGCACGTTCTCGAGGTCGTGGCCGAGGAGTTCGCTGCGCGAGGCGAGCAGGCCGGCGCGGTTAAGCGGCAGGTAGCCCGTCTCGCGCTGCCACGCGACCTGGTTGTCGGGCTGCAGCCAGAAGCTGACGAAGCGCGCCACCGCCTTGTATTCGGCCGGCTTCTTGCCCGCCGCCGCCCACAGCGCGGGGCCGTCGGCGATCGTGTTCTGCGGCGCGCCGGGGAAATCGTCGTAATAAGGCAGCCGCGACACCGCAACGTCGAGCTTGCCGGAGCGACGGAAATCGGCCCAGCTCGCCGACGGCGCGGCGATCACCGCGCACTCGCCGCTGGCGAAGCGCTGCTCGGACTCGGCCTGGTGATTGAACACGTGCAGATAGCGCGCCCGCGTCCAGCTCGCCATCATCGCCACGTGCTTGACCTGGAACATGCCGTTGAAGCTCGCCACGGTGGTCTTGCCGCTCTGCGCGGAGACGGGCTCGTTGTGCCACGCGGAGAGGTTCTCGACCATCACGCGGCCGGGCTCGGACACCGTGTAGGGACAGGTGTGGCCGGTGTCGGCAAGGCGACCGAGGGTCTCCTGCAGCTCGAACCAGGTGGTGGTGCGGGTGGTTTCCGGATTCATGCCGGCCTGGCGCAGCGCGTCACGGTTGAGGAACAGCACCGGCGTGGACAGGCCGACCGGCAGCGCCAGCAACTGGCCCTTGGTGTCGACCGGGGTGCGCGTCATCATCGCGGGCGGACGCAGGGTCTGCAGCGGCACGCCGCTTTCCTTCATGAGCTGGTAAAGCGGCTTGAAGCGCGGCTTGCCGGCGACGAACTCTTCCTCATCGTCGCCCTCGAGGATCATCAGGTGCGGCGAAGCACCGCGCCAGTCGGCGGACGAGAGCACGACGTGCACGTCCTTGGACTGCGCATTGAAGCGGTCAACGAGGTCCTTGAGCGCCGCCACCTTGGATTCGGGCAGGCGATGGGTGAGCTCGACCTGCTGCTGGGCGCTGGCCTGCACGACCGAGCACGGCGCAGTGAAGAGACCGCAGGCGACGGTCGCCGCGGCAAGAGCCTTGAAATGCATTCTGTTCATGGAATCGACACACACAATAGGGGGCGGGCCGACGGCCCGTCAGCGTCGCGATTATAGGGCCGGGCGCGAGCGAATTGGGTGCGTTGCAGCATCACTCGCAAAGGATCGGTGGCGAGCGCGGCGCAGCCACTCCAGACGCGGCCCGCGTGGCAAGGAATGCGCGGCACGACCGGCCCTCGCGGCCGAACCGGCACGTCATCCGGCGCGACGCCAACGCCGCCGAGAGCGCCCGGATGACTCAAGATTTCACGCGCTGCGCCGATAATCCGCACAGATCCACGTCGAGTTCCAGCCGCCATGCGCCGCCACACCACGCCTGCCCTGCTCCGCGCCCTCCTCGTCTGCGCCTTGCTGCCCCTGACCGCGGGCTGCGACCAGATCGCGGACGTGCTCGAACTGCCCAATCCATCCCGAATCGAGGCCGAAGGGCGGGCGGTCGGCGGCGCCTGCCGCCACGCGGGGCGCTCGCTCGAAGACTGCTATGCGCTCAATCCCGTTGCGGCCAAGGCAGCGGTGTTCGCGGGCTGGCGCGACATGAACGACTACATGATGGAGCACAAACTCGACGTCGTACCCTCGCGGCTCACGCCGGGCGGCGCGCCGGCAACGGCCGCCGCCGGCAATAACCACTCCGCACCCCAGTCGAACACCCCCTCGCCCTCGTCCGCGCAGACAGCCGCCAAATAAGCGGCCGCGCTCACCGGCCGGCGCGCTGTGCGCAACACCGACCCCGGCAGCGCACGATGCGGTTCCGGGCGACCGTCGGCGTGCGCGCCGGTCGATCGAGCAGGCGAGGGGCTCACGGCGCCGGATTGCCGTGCACCTGATGCACCTGCTCGATCTCGGCGAGCGTCTCGTCGTCGAGCACCACGTCCCAGGCGTCGAGGTCCTGCTGCAGTTGCGCCATCGTGGTCGCGCCAATGATGGTGCTGCCCACGAACCAGCGTGAATACACGTAGGAGAGCGCCAGCGCGGCGAGGCTCAGGCCATGCCCGCGTGCGATCTGCGCGTAGCGCGCCACCGCCGGCGCCACCCCCGCCTTGGCGTAGCGCATGCCGAAACTCTCGAATGCGTTGATCCGGCCATGTGCCGCCGGGTCAGCCAGATACTTGCCCGACAGATGACCGAAGGCGAGCGGCGAATACGCCAGCAGTGCCACCCGCTCGCGCAGCGTGATCTCGCTCAGTCCGTACTCATGGACCCGGTTGAGCAGGTTGTAGGCGTTCTGCACCGACACCACTTGCGGCAGGCCCGCCTCGCGGGCGAGGCGCAGGAACTCCATCACCCCCCAGGGCTGCTCGTTCGACAGGCCGACATGGCGGATCTTCCCCTCGTCCACCAGTTCGGCAAGCGCCTCGAGCTGGGCGCGAATCGGCGTGCATTCACGCTCACGCGCGGGGTCGAACGGCACCTGACCGAACAGCGGCTGGTTACGCGCCGGCCAGTGCAACTGGTAGAGGTCGATGTAGTCGGTGCGCAGGCGGCGCAGGCTGCCTTCGACCGCGGCACGGATGTTGTCACGGTCGAGCGCAAGCGGGCCGCCCCGGATCCATTCCAGGCTGCGCGCGGGACCGGCGACCTTGGTCGCGATCACCAGTTTGTCGCGCGCCTGGCGCGCCAGCCAGTTGCCGACGATGCGCTCGGTCTCGCCGCTGGTTTCGGCGCGCGCCGGGACGGGGTACATCTCGGCGGTGTCGATGAAGTCGATCCCGCGCTCGAGTGCAAAGTCGAGCTGGCTGTGCGCCTCGGCCTCGCTGTTCTGCTGGCCGAAGGTCATCGTGCCCAGGCACACCACCGACACCCGCGGCCCCGATGCACCGAGTTGGCGGTATTGCATTTCACGCTTGGCCATTCCTGTCCTCCAGGTCACCGCACACCGCGGGCCTTTGCAAATTACGACGCGCCACCCGTCGGTTGCAAGCCCTCGCGGCTTGCGGCGACACCGATGCACTTGTCGCAGCCCGCAGGCGCGGCGGCGCTCATCGTGGCAAGGATGCCTGGCGTACCCTGTAGGGGCGGCGGCGGCCGCGAACCGCCCGCTGCAGCCTGCGACGGCCGCTGCTGAGAGCGGAAGCGCCGCGTTCGCGGTTGCCGCCGCGCCTGCAGCGGGTCCGAGCGCTTCGGGAGATCGGCTTGTCGAACGGACCGGAGCGCCGCGCTCGACGTCCCGCGGCCTGTTTGCCGCAAGCTGTACGCTCGCCAGCGGCGCCCCGTCGGCTTATCATCGGCTGCCTTGCTCCGCCTGCGGCGGCCGTACCCGGCTCCCACGGCAGCACCCTCTTATTGCAGCCCCTGCGCGCACCGACCCCATGAACCAGCACACCCCCGCCGCCGCGCTCCTCTGCGCCGGCCTCATCGGCTATTGCCGCGCCGGCTTCGAGAAGGAACTCGCTGCCGAACTCGACGATCAGGCGGCCGAAGCCGGCCTGATCGGATTCGTTCGCGCCGACCCCGACTCGGGCTACGTCGTCTACGAGACCTTCGAACCCACCCCGCTCGGCAGCTTCGGCGAAGCCACCGACTGGCGTCGCCCGGTGTTCGCCCGCCAGGTGCTGCCCTGGTTCGCTCGTGTCGAGGACCTGCCCGAGCGCGACCGCGCCACGCCGATCGTCGACGCGGTCAAGGCCAGCGGCCAGCGCTTCTCGGGCGTGATGCTCGAAACCCCCGACACCGACGAGGCCAAGCAGCGCTCCGGCTTCTGCAAGCGCTTCACCGAGCCACTCGCCAAGGCGCTCGAGAAGGCCGGCTGCCTGCGCACCAGCCGCGCCGGCCTGCCGGTGCTGCACGTGGTGTTCACCACCGCCACCACCGCCTGGCTCGCCGCAGGGCAGCCGGGGCAATGCTCGACCTGGCAGATGGGCATCCCGCGCGTGCGCATGCCCTCCAACGCGCCCAGCCGCTCCACCGCAAAGCTGGCCGAAGCCTTCATGATGCTGCTCGAGGACAGCGAGCGCGAAAGCATCCTGCGCGCCGGCCAGCGCGCGGTCGACCTCGGCGCCGCGCCCGGCGGATGGACCTGGCAGCTCGTGCATCGGGGCCTGCGCGTCACCGCGATCGACAACGGCCCGCTGCGCGACAGCGTGATGGCGACCGAGATGGTCGAGCACCTCAAGGCCGACGGCTTCACCTGGCGTCCGCACCGGCCGGTGGACTGGATGGTGTGCGACATGGTGGAGCAGCCCTCACGAATCGCGTCGCTGATGGCCGAGTGGATCGGCACCGGGCACTGCCGCTACACGATCTTCAACCTCAAGCTGCCGATGAAGCGCCGCGTCGAGGCGGTCGAGCAGTGCCGCGAGCTGATCCGCAAGCGGCTCGCCAGCGTCGGCCCCTACGACCTGCGCATCAAGCACCTGTACCACGACCGCGAAGAGGTCACGGCCTTCCTCACGCTCAAGCGCTGAGCGGGCCGGGAGGCACCGGGTTCGCGGGCAAGCCCGCTCCTGCGGGGGCGGCGCTGCATTCTGGGGCAAGCAGCACCCACGGTGGCGCGGTTGTGGCGTGGGAGCGGGCTTGCCCGCGAGTGCAGCGCCCGATCGAGCGAAGCCCCTGTCAAGTAAAGGTTTTTGTGCGGTGTATAATCCGGGCTTTCCGTAATCCGGTGGTCGACTGTCGACCACCCCAGACCCGAAGGCACCCATGAGCTTTGCCGATCTCGGCCTCATTCCCGAACTGCTGCAGGCCGTCACCGATGCCGGCTACACCGAGCCCACGCCGATCCAGCGCCAGGCCATCCCCATCGTCATCGCCGGCAAGGACGTCATGGGCGGCGCCCAGACGGGCACCGGCAAGACCGCCGGCTTCACGCTGCCGTTGCTGCACCGCATCGCCCGCCACGCCAGCACCAGCACCTCGCCTGCCCGCCACCAGACGCGTGCGCTGATCCTCGCCCCCACCCGCGAGCTGGCGATGCAGGTGTTCGAGTCGGTCAAGACCTACAGCAAGCACCTGCCGCTGCGCTCGGTGTGCGTCTATGGCGGCGTCGACATCCGGCCGCAGCAGATGGAGCTGCGCCGCGGTATCGAAGTGGTCATCGCCACGCCCGGCCGGCTGCTCGACCACATCGAGCAGAAGTCGATCAACCTCTCCCAGGTCGAAGTGCTGGTGCTCGACGAAGCCGACCGCATGCTCGACATGGGCTTCATCCCCGACATCAAGCGCATCCTCGCCCTGCTGCCCTCGCAGCGCCAGAGCCTGCTGTTCTCGGCGACCTTCTCGGACGAGATCAAGCGCCTCGCCGACCAGATGCTGAAAAACCCCCAGCTGATCGAGGTTGCGCGCCGCAACATGGTGTCCGAGACCATCACCCACGTGGTGCATCCGGTGTCCTCGGGCATGAAGCGCAACCTGCTCGCCCACCTGCTGCGTCACAAGCCCGACACCCAGGCCCTGGTCTTCGTCGACACCAAGCTGATGTGCGGGCGGCTGGCCCACTACCTCGAGCGCAGCGGCATCTCGGCCGACGCCATCCACGGCGACAAGGGCCAGCAGCAGCGCACCGAAACGCTCGAAGCGTTCAAGTCGGGCAAGCTGCGCGTGCTGGTCGCGACCGACGTCGCCGCGCGCGGCCTCGACATCGACGAGCTGCCCTTCGTGATCAACTTCGAGTTGCCGCACACCGCCGAAGACTACGTGCACCGCATCGGCCGCACCGGCCGCGCCGGCCACCACGGCTACGCGATCTCGCTCGTCAGCTCGGAAGAAAAGCACTGGCTGTCCGAGATCGAGAAGCTGATCAAGTTCCAGATTCCACAGGAAATGGTGCCCGGCTTCGACCCCGATCCCGATTTCCACGAGGCCGGGTCGCGCGCACACCGCGGCCGGCGCCCGGCGGCGGCGCCCGCTGCCGAAGACTG
>JBEOKH010000580.1:0-13926 GCA_040275625.1 Thauera sp.
CTGCGCCTGCTCTACGCGCGCGCCGGCACCCCGCACTGCCCCGATCATCCGCAGCACGCGCTCGAGGCGCAGAGCGTCGCGCAGATGGTGGACCACGTGCTCGCGTTGCCCGCGGACACGAAGCTCATGATCCTCGCCCCGGTGGTGGCCGGGCGCAAAGGCGAGCAGGGCGATCTCTTCGCCGAGCTGCGCGCACAAGGCTTCGTGCGCGTGCGGGTCGATGGCGAAGTGATGGAGCTCGACGCGATGCCGCCGCTCGAAAAGGGCCGTCGCCACGACATCGAGGTGGTGATCGACCGCGTCAAGGTACGCGCCGACCTGCGCGGCCGGCTCGCGGAATCCTTCGAGACCGCGCTGATGCACGCCGACGGGCGGGCGATTGCGCTCGAGATGGACTCGGGCCGTGCGCACCTTTTTTCGGCGCGTTTCGCCTGCCCGGTGTGCAGCTTTGCGCTCGCCGAGCTCGAGCCGCGCCTGTTCTCGTTCAACAACCCTGCTGGCGCCTGCCCGAAGTGCGATGGCCTCGGCGCGGTCGATTTCTTCGACCCTGCGCGGGTCGTCGCGCATCCCGAACTCTCGCTCGCCGGGGGCGCGATCCGCGGCTGGGACCGGCGCAACCAGTTCTACTTCCAGATGCTCGCGAACCTGGCTGCGCACTACGGCTTCGACATCGAGACGCCATGGGAGGCGCTCCCGGCCAAGGTTCGCGACATCGTCCTCGAAGGCTCGGGGCGGACGAAGATCGCCTTCCGCTACATGGCCGACAACGGCCGCATGGTGCTGAAGGAACACCCCTTCGAAGGCATCCTGCCCAACCTCGAGCGCCGCTTGCGCGAGACCGACGCGGTGGCGGTGCGCGAGGAGCTGTCCAAGTACCGCGCCGCCCGCCCCTGCCCGGCCTGCCATGGCAGCCGGCTGCGCACCGAGGCCCGCCACGTGCTGGTCGGCGGACGCGCCCTGCACGAGGTCGGCCACCTGCCACTCGGGCAGTGCCGTGACTTCTTCGCCGGGCTGCAGCTTTCCGGCGCGCGCGCCCAGGTGGCAGAGCGGATCGTGCACGAGATCACCGACCGCCTGAGCTTCCTGATCGACGTCGGCCTCGACTACCTGTCGCTCGATCGCTCCGCCGACACGCTGTCCGGCGGCGAGGCCCAGCGCATCCGCCTCGCGAGCCAGATCGGCTCCGGGCTGACCGGGGTGATGTATGTCCTCGACGAGCCCTCGATCGGCCTGCACCAGCGCGACAACGAACGTCTGCTCGCCACCTTGGCGCGCCTGCGCGACCTCGGCAACACGGTGATCGTGGTCGAGCACGACGAGGACGCGATCCGCGGCGCGGACTATCTGGTCGACATGGGCCCCGGCGCGGGCGAGCACGGCGGCCATATCATTGCCCACGGCACCCCAGCCGAGGTGATGGCGGCGCCGCAATCGGTCACTGCCGACTATCTGTCGGGTCGGCGCCGGATAGTCGTGCCCGCACGGCGGCAGCCCCCCGACCCCGAGCGCCTGTTGCGCATCCGCGGCGCACGCGGCAACAACCTGAGGGCGGTGGATGTGGCACTGCCGGTGGGTCTGTTCACCTGCGTAACCGGGGTCTCCGGATCGGGCAAGTCCACGCTGATTAACGATACCCTGGCGAAGGCCGCCGCCCAAGCGCTCAACGGCGCAGCGACCGAGCCGTCAGCATGCGACGCCATCGAGGGTCTGACCCACTTCGACAAGCTGATCGACGTCGACCAGTCGCCGATCGGCCGCACCCCCCGCTCCAACCCGGCGACCTACACGGGCATGCTGACGCCAATCCGCGAGCTCTTCGCCGGCGTGCCCGAGGCGCGCGCGCGCGGCTACGGGCCCGGCCGCTTCTCCTTCAACGTGCGCGGTGGACGCTGCGAGGCCTGCCAGGGGGACGGCCTGGTCAAGGTGGAGATGCACTTCCTCCCGGACATGTACGTGCCCTGCGACGTCTGCCATGGGCGTCGGTACAACCGCGAGACCCTGGAGATCCGCTACAAGGGGCGCACGATCGACGAGGTGCTCGGGATGACCGTCGAGCAGGCGCACGAATTCTTCACTGCGGTGCCGACGGTCGCGCGCAAGCTCGAGACGCTGATCGATGTCGGCCTCGGCTATATTCGCCTCGGGCAGAGTGCCACCACCCTGTCAGGGGGCGAGGCGCAGCGGGTGAAGCTGGCGCTCGAGCTGTCGCGGCGCGACACCGGCCGCACCCTGTACATTCTCGACGAGCCCACGACGGGCCTGCACTTCCAGGACATCGAGATGCTGCTCGCGGTGCTGCAGCGCCTGCGCGAGCACGGCAACACGATCGTGGTCATCGAGCACAACCTGGACGTGATCAAGACCGCCGACTGGGTGATCGACATGGGTCCGGAGGGCGGCGGCGGCGGCGGCACGGTGGTGTGCTGCGGCACACCGGAAGCCGTCGCCGCGCACCCCGAAAGCCACACCGGCCAGCATCTTCGAAGGTTGCTCGGGGGCTGAGGCGCTGTTCGGCGAACGCGGGCCCGGAGGTGCCCGATCGCTTCGGGCACCGAGGACGACCCGGGCGCGCATGGCGGCGGGCACCGCGCCCGCATGCGGCTATCAGGCGCGGGGGGTTCTGCGCGGGCGACGCAAGTCGCGCTGCGTCACATCGCACCACGGAGCACGGACCCGCGCGGCCCGCCCGCCACGGTGCGCAGCCCCCCCCCCGCCTCCCTCAGCCCTTTTCGTAGCCACGCGGATTGAGGCTCTGCCAGCGCCATGCATCCTCGCACATCGCCTGCAGGTCGCGACCGGCGCGCCAGCCAAGAACCTCCTGCGCGCGAGCCGGATCCGCCCAGCACGCGGCAATGTCGCCTGCTCGCCGCGCGACGATGTCGTAGGGTACCGGGCGTCCGCTCGCCGCCTCGAAGGCGCGCACCATCTCCAGCACGCTATACCCACGTCCGGTGCCGAGGTTGAGCGTGGTCACCCCAGGCAGCTCATCGATGCGCTCGAGCGCGCGCAGATGGCCGAGCGCCAGATCCACTACGTGGATGTAGTCGCGCACCCCGGTACCATCCGCGGTCGAATAGTCACTGCCGAATACACGCAGGCGCGGCAGACGCCCCACCGCAACCTGGCTCACGAAGGGCATCAGGTTGTTGGGCAGGCCGTCCGGATCCTCGCCGATGCGTCCGCTTGCATGCGCTCCGACCGGATTGAAGTAGCGCAACAGCACAACGTTCCAGCGCGGATCCGAGGCGGCGAGGTCGCGCAGAATCTGCTCGCCCATGAGCTTGGTCCAGCCGTAGGGATTGGTCGCCGTGGTCGCAAAATCCTCACGGATCGGCACCGAGGCCGGGTCGCCATATACTGTCGCCGAGGAGCTGAACACCATCCGCCGACACCCCACCGCGTCCATCACCTGCAGCACCGACAACAGACCCTGCAGGTTGTTGTCGTAGTAGGCCAGCGGCTGCGACACCGATTCGCCCACCGCCTTCTTCGCCGCGAAGTGGATCACCGCCGCGACCTCATGCTCGGCGAAGATGCGCGTGAGAACGTCGCGATCGCGCACGTCCGCCTCGACGAAGCCCGCCAGCGGCCGCCCGCCGAGCTCCTCGATCCGCCGCACCGCCTCGTGCGAAGCATTGGAGAGATCGTCGACCACCACCACCTCAAGCCCCGCTCCAAGCAATTCCACGCAGGTATGCGAGCCGATGTAGCCCGCACCGCCCGTCACCAGAGTCACTGCCATCGTTCCGATCCTCCTGTCCTGCACCTCGCGCCGCTGCTGCAGCGACCGTAGCACGCGCAGGCGAAAAAAAACCGGGCGGCGCCCGGTTCTTCATGGTGCGACCCTGCGATCAGGCCGCCACTGCTTCCTCGACCTCGACCGCCTCGACGTCCGGCCGGTCGAGCAGCTCGACATAGGCCATGGGTGCGTTGTCGCCATCACGGAAACCGCACTTCAGGATACGCAGGTAACCGCCGTTGCGAGCGGTGTAACGCGGACCCAGCTCGTCGAAGAGCTTGACCACCATGTCGCGGTCGCGCAGGCGATCGAATGCCAGACGACGGTTGGCAAGGCTGGGCTTCTTGCCCAGGGTGATCATCGGCTCCACCACGCGGCGAAGTTCCTTCGCCTTCGGCAGGGTCGTCTTGATCAGCTCGTGACGCAGCAGCGAGTTGGCCATGTTGCGGAACATCGCCTGGCGGTGGCTGCTGGTACGATTCAGCTTGCGAAGACCATTACGGTGACGCATTTCAATTCCTCACTTGCCCGGCGACTCAACCGAGCTTTTCAAGCCCGGCCGGCGGCCAGTTTTCCAGTTTCATGCCCAGCGTAAGCCCGCGGGAGGCCAACACTTCCTTGATCTCGTTGAGCGACTTGCGGCCCAGGTTCGGCGTCTTCAGAAGCTCGGTCTCGGTGCGCTGGATCAGGTCACCGATGTAGTAGATGTTCTCGGCCTTGAGGCAATTGGCCGATCTCACCGTGAGTTCCAGATCGTCGACCGGACGCAGCAGCACCGGGTCGATCGTCGGCGACGCCGCTTCGACGCGTTCCGGCGCGGTGCCCTCGAGATCCGCGAACACCGAAAGCTGATCCATCAGCACGCGCGCAGCGTAACGAATGGCCTCCTCGGGATCCACCGCACCGTTGGTCTCGATGTCGATGATCAGACGATCGAGGTCGGTGCGCTGCTCGACGCGAGCGCTTTCGACCAGGTAGCTGACGCGCCGCACCGGTCCGAAGGACGCGTCGAGCACGACGTGCCCGATCGACTTGCTCTCGGCGTTGTCGGGACGCGCATTGCCCGGCACATAACCACGGCCTTCCTCGACCTTGATCTGCATGTCGAGCTTGCCGCCGGGTGCGAGGTGGGCGATCACGTGTTCCGGGTTGATGATCTCGACGTCGTGACCGACCTCGATATCGCGCGCAGTCACCACACCTTCGCCGGACTTGGCCAGACGTACCGTCACTTCACTGCGACCGTTGAGCTTGAACACCACGCCCTTCAGGTTCAGCAGCAAGTCAACGATGTCCTCGCGAACACCGTCGAGCGTGGAGTACTCGTGCAGCACCCCTTCGATCGTCACTTCGGTCGGCGCATGGCCGGGAAGCGACGACAGGAGGATGCGCCGCAGCGCATTCCCCAGCGTGTGACCGAAACCGCGCTCGAACGGCTCCATCGTCACCCGCGCCTGGACAGGCGAGGTGCTCTGGACGTCGATGATGCGCGGTTTCAGCAATGCATTGCTTTGCATCAGCATTTCCTCGGGACTGGAAGAGGATCAGCCCCCCGCTCAGCGGGAGTACAGTTCCACAACCAGGCCTTCATTGATCGTTGCGGGCAGCTCGGAGCGAACCGGATAGGCCTTGAACGTGCCCTTGCCGGCTTTGGCGTCCACAGCGAGCCACTCGGGGAAGCCGCGCGATTCCGCAGCTTCGAGTGCAGCCTTGACGCGCAGATGACCACGGGCGCGCTCGGTCAGTTCGACCACGTCACCCGGACGCACTACGTATGACGGAATATTCACGCGCTTGCCATTAACAAGGACGCCATTGTGGCGAACCACCTGACGCGCCTCCGCACGCGAAACGCCAAAACCCATGCGATAGGCGACGGAGTCCAGACGGCCTTCCAGCAACTGCAGCAGATTCTCGCCGGTCTGACCGCGACGGCGATCGGCCTCGGCATACACCTTGCGGAACTGGCGCTCAAGAATACCGTACAGGCGACGGATCTTCTGCTTCTCGCGCAGCTGCACGCCATAACCCGACAGGCGCTGGCCGGAACGCTGGCCATGCTGGCCGGGCGCGTAAGCACGGCGCTCGACGGCACACTTGTCGGTGAAACACTTTTCGCCCTTCAGAAACAGCTTTTCGCCTTCGCGTCGGCACTGACGGCACTTGGGATCGAGATTACGAGCCACTTATCAACTCCTTGTCAGATACGGCGCTTCTTCGGCGGACGGCAGCCGTTGTGCGGAATGGGGGTGATGTCCGTAATGCTGGAAATCTTGATCCCCAGCGCGTTGAGCGCACGAACCGACGACTCTCGGCCAGGGCCAGGGCCCTTGATGCGCACTTCCAGATTCTTGATGCCGCACTCCACCGCCACTTTGCCCGCCGCTTCGGCCGCAACCTGAGCCGCAAACGGCGTGCTCTTGCGCGAACCCTTGAAGCCGGCGCCGCCCGAAGTCGCCCACGACAGGGCGTTGCCCTGACGGTCGGTGATGGTGATGATGGTGTTGTTGAAGCTCGCGTGAACGTGCGCAATACCTTCGGCGACGTTCTTCTTGACCTTCTTGCGAACCTTGGTTCCAGTCTTAGCCATAATCGGATCCTATTACTTCTTGCCGGCGATCGGCTTGCGCGGACCCTTCCGGGTGCGTGCGTTGGTGCGCGTGCGCTGCCCGCGCATCGGCAATCCGCGACGATGACGGACGCCGCGATAGCAGCCCAGGTCCATCAGTCGCTTGATATTCATCGTGACTTCACGACGCAGGTCACCCTCGACCACGAAGCGCGCGACCTCGTCACGCAGCTTCTCCATGTCCGACTCGGTCAGATCCTTGATCTTGATCGAGCGCAGGATCCCGGCAGCGTCGCAAATCTTCTGAGCACGCGAACGGCCGATCCCATAGATGGCGGTCAGCGCGATCTCGGCATGCTTGTGATTGGGAATGTTTACCCCAGCAATACGGGCCATCCGTATACCCCGAAACGAAAAACGTTAAATTCTAATGCCTGGCGTTGAGTAGATCAACCCTGGCGTTGCTTGTGCCGCGGATCGCTGCAAATGACGCGAACCACACCCTTGCGGCGAATGATCTTGCAGTTGCGGCAGAGCCGCTTGACTGAGGCCTGGACTCTCATGGTCTTGCTCCTGTTTCTTGAAACTTCACTTGGTCCGGAAAACGATCCGGCCCTTGGTCAGGTCGTAGGGGGTGAGCTGGACCGTCACCTTGTCCCCGGGGAGAATGCGAATGTAATGCATCCGCATCTTTCCGGAGATGTGTCCGAGAACCACGTGTCCGTTCTCGAGCCTGACGCGGAATGTGGCATTGGGAAGGTTCTCGGTGACCTCACCCTGCATCTCGATGACATCTTCCTTCGTCATGCACTCACCTGCCGGGTAATCCCGCCCCCTTGAAATTCGCTTTCTTCAGCAGACTCTCGTACTGGTGCGACATTACGAACGCCTGTACCTGGGCCATGAAGTCCATCGTGACCACCACGAGGATCAGCAGCGAAGTGCCACCGAAATAGAACGGCACGTTCCACTTCAGGATCAGGAACTCTGGCAGCAGGCACACCAGGGTGATGTACACCGCCCCAGCCAGCGTCAGCCGCATGAGAATCTTGTCGATATAGCGCGCGGTCTGGTCACCGGGACGGATCCCGGGAACGAAGGCCCCGCTTTTCTTCAGGTTGTCCGCCGTTTCACGGGCATTGAACACGAGCGCCGTGTAGAAGAAGCAGAAAAATACGATCGCCACGGCATACAGGATCACATAGATCGGCTGCCCCGGAGAGAGCGTGGATGCGATGTCACGCAGCCAGTACATGCCCTCGGAGGAACCGAACCACTGCCCCAGCGTCGCCGGAAACAGGATGATGCTCGAAGCAAAGATGGGAGGGATGACCCCCGACATGTTGAGCTTTAGTGGCAGATGGGAACTTTGCCCCCCGTACACCTTGTTGCCAACCTGTCGCTTGGCGTAGTTGACCAGTATCTTGCGCTGGCCGCGCTCGACAAAGACCACGAAGGCGGTCACCAACACCACCAGGATGCAGATGAACAAGGCGGTGAAGGGATGCATCGCACCGGTGCGAACCAGTTCGAACAACCCGCCGATTGCGCTCGGCAGCCCCGCGATGATGCCCGCGAAGATGATCATCGAGATGCCGTTGCCGATCCCTCGTTCTGTGATCTGCTCACCCAGCCACATCAGGAACATCGTACCGGTGACCAGCGTTGCCACCGTGACGAACCGGAACAGCATCCCCGGTTCGAGCACCAGGCCCGCCTGCCCCTCCAGCGCGATCGCAATCCCCAGCGACTGCGCAAGCGCTAGCACGAGCGTTCCGTAACGCGTGTACTGAGTGATCTTGCGGCGCCCAGCCTCACCTTCCTTCTTCAACGCCTCCAGAGTCGGCACCGCGACGGTCATCAACTGCATGATGATGGACGCCGAGATGTAGGGCATGATGCCCAGCGCGAAGATGGTGAAGCGCGACAGTGCGCCCCCCGAGAACAGGTTGAACACGCCCAGGATGCCGCCCTGTTGGGACTGGAACAGATCGGCCAGTCCCTGTGGGTCGATACCGGGCACCGGGATGTGCGCACCGATCCGATAAACGATCAGTGCCCCCACCAAGAAGAAGAGGCGACGCTTGAGGTCGCCGAACCGCCCGGTGCTTCCCAGCGTGGCAGCAGGATTCGCCACAACCGTTTTCCTTTTTTACTCGGCCGCCACAGAGCCGCCAGCAGCTTCGATCGCCGCCTTGGCACCCTGAGTCACACCGACACCGCGCAGAACGACCTTGCGGCTGATGGCACCAGACAGCACGACCTTGGCCGACAGCGCGTCAGCCGCGATCACACCCGCCTGCTTGAGCGTCAGCAGATCGACTTCGTCGACCGGCAGCTTGTCGAGTTCAGAGAGCCGCACCTCGACGTTGCGTGCGCGCGTCAGCGAAACGAAACCGCGCTTGGGCAGCCGACGCTGCAGCGGCATCTGTCCGCCCTCGAAACCAACCTTGTGGAAACCGCCAGCACGGGACTTTTGCCCCTTGTGGCCGCGACCGCAGGTCTTCCCGAGGCCACTACCGATGCCGCGACCGACACGGCGCGCGGCCTTCTTAGAACCCTCACCGGGCTTGATGCTATTCAGGCGCATATCAACCCTCGCACTTGACCAGGTAGGACACCTTGTTGATCATCCCGCGGACTTCCGGCGTATCCGCCAGTTCGACCGAGTGATTCATCCGCCGCAGACCGAGCCCGCGCACTGTGGCGCGGTGGGACTGCTTGGTGCCGATCACACTCTTGACGAGCGTGACCTTGATTTTCTTGTCCGACATCGCTTACCCCAGGATCTCTTCGACGGTCTTGCCGCGCTTGGCAGCAATTTCCGCCGGGGTGTTGATCGCCATCAGGCCATTGATCGTGGCACGAACGACGTTGTACGGATTGGCAGAGCCGATGCACTTGCAGATCACGTCGGTCACGCCCATGACTTCGAAAACTGCACGCATCGGACCGCCGGCAATGATGCCGGTACCGGCCGGCGCGGGCTGCATCAGCACCGACGCGGCGCCGTGCTTGCCCATGACGGTATGCTGCAGGGTGCCGTTCTTCAGCGACACTTTGCGCATCTTGCGACGCGCCTCGTCCATCGCCTTCTGAACCGCCACCGGCACCTCGCGGGACTTGCCCTTGCCCATGCCGATTGCGCCGTCACCATCGCCCACCACGGTCAGCGCCGCGAAGCCGAGGATGCGACCGCCCTTGACGACCTTGGTCACGCGATTGATCGCGACCATCTTCTCCTTCAGGCCGTCATCGCGCTCGTCGGAGGCTTGCGCACGTTTGGTTTGCTGCTTGGCCATTCGATTCCTCGCTTAGAACTTGAGGCCGCCTTCGCGGGCGGCCTCGGCCAGCGCCTTCACGCGGCCGTGATACAGGAAGCCAGAGCGGTCGAAGGAGACCTGCTCGACGCCGGCAGCCTTCGCGCGCTCGGCAATCAGCTTGCCGACCAGTTCGGCCGCAGTCTTGTTGCCGCCGTTGGCGACCTGCGTGCGCACGTCCGGCTCCACCGTCGAGGCAGCCGCGAGAACGCGGGAACCACAACCGGAGATGATCTGGGCGTAGATGTGGCAGTTGGACCGGAACACCGTCAGGCGAACCGCCTTGAGCTCCGCGATCTTGGCGCGAGTTTTGCGCGCACGGCGAAGACGAGTTTCTTTCTTGTTCATGACGAACCGCCTTACTTCTTCTTGGTTTCCTTGAGCACCACCACTTCGTCCGAGTAACGGACGCCCTTGCCCTTGTAAGGCTCGGGGGCGCGGTAGGCACGCACCTCGGCTGCGACCTGGCCGACTTTCTGCTTGTCGGTACCCTTGATCACGATTTCGGTCTGGCTCGGCGTTTCCACCTTCACGCCTTCCGGCATCTGGTGCACCACCGGATGCGAGAAACCGAGTGTCAGATTCAGCTTGTCACCCTGGGCCTGGGCACGATAACCGACGCCCACGAGGTTCAGCTTGCGCTCGAACCCCTTGGTCACCCCAGTCACCATGTTGCTGACCAGCGCGCGCACCGTGCCGGACATCGCGCGAGCGTTGTCGACCCCGTCACGCGCCTTGCACAAAACGGCTTCGCCTTCGCGAACGACGCTCACAGCGCCGGTCAGCGGCTGGCGCAGCGTGCCCAGCGGGCCCTTCACGGCGATCTCGGCGTCGGAAATGACCACTTCCACACCTTGCGGGATCGCCACCGGATTCTTGGCTACACGAGACATCGCACTCCCCTTAGGCGACCAGGCAGATGACTTCGCCACCGACGCGGCTTGCACGCGCCGAGCGGTCAGTCATCACGCCGCGCGGCGTGGACACGATGGCCACGCCGAGGCCGTTCATCACGCGCGGCAGGTCTTCGCTGCCTTTGTAGATACGCAAGCCGGGACGACTCACGCGCTCCAGGCGCTCGATGACCGGACGGCCAGCGTAGTACTTGAGCGTCACATCGAGCGAAGCCTTGCCGGCTTCGTCACGCACGGCAAAGCCGTCGATGTAACCTTCGTCCTGCAACACCTTGGCGATCGCAACTTTCAGCTTCGACGAAGGCATCGAAACCGAAACCTTCTGGGCCTGCTGGCCGTTGCGGATGCGCGTCAGCATGTCGGCGATCGGATCGGACATACTCATCTTCGAATTCTCCTTACCAGCTCGCCTTGGTCATGCCAGGCACTTCACCGCGGAAAGCGATCTCGCGCAGCTTGTTGCGGCACAGACCGAACTTGCGGAAGACACCACGCGGACGCCCGGTGAGCGCGCAGCGATTACGCTGGCGCGTCGGATTGGCGTTGCGGGGCAGTTGCTGCAGGGCCAGGCGGGCAGCCATGCGTTCTTCTTCGGACAGATTGTTGTCCTTGACCGTCGCGACCAGTGCAGCGCGTTTGGCGGCGAATTTCTCCACCAGCTTTGCACGCTTCGCTTCACGGTTGATCAGAGCGAGTTTCGCCATATCACCCTCAATTCTTGAACGGGAACTTGAACGCACCGAGAAGCGCACGCGCCTCGCCGTCGGTCTTCGCCGTCGTCGTGATGCTGATGTTCATCCCGCGCAGCGCGTCGATCTTGTCGTACTCGATCTCGGGGAAGATGATCTGCTCCTTCACGCCGAGGTTGTAGTTTCCGCGACCGTCGAAGCCCTTCGCGCCGATACCACGGAAGTCGCGAACGCGTGGCAGAGCGATCGTGATCAGGCGATCGAGGAATTCGAACATGCGCGGACCACGCAGGGTGACCATGCAGCCGATCGGATAACCGTCGCGGATCTTGAAACCCGCGATCGATTTGCGCGCCTTGGTGGCGACCGGCTTTTGGCCGGCGATCTTCGTCATGTCACCAATAGCGTGCTCGAGAATCTTCTTGTCGCCGACCGCTTCGCCAACACCCATATTCAGGGTGATCTTGGTGATGCGCGGAACTTCCATCACGGATTTGTAGCCGAACTGCTGCTTGAGCGCAGGAGCGACTTCATCCTTGTAAACCTGTTGCAAGCGAGCCATCGTCACTCCTTAGGCGTTCACCAGCTCGCCGTTCGACTTGAAGAAACGGACCTTGCGGCCGTCCTCAAGCGTCTTGATCCCGACGCGATCACCCTTCTGGGTGGCGGGATTGAACAGCGCGACGTTCGAAACATGGATCGGCATCTCTTTCTCCACGATGCCACCCACTTCACCCTTCAGCGGATTCGGGCGCACGTGCTTCTTCACCCGATTCACGCCCTCGACCACGACGCGCTCGTCATCGACGCGGCGCACCACAGTACCCCGACGGCCACGATCCTTGCCCGTCAGCACCAAAACTTCATCACCCTTGCGGATCTTGTTCATCTCTGGACTCCTCAGAGCACTTCGGGCGCCAGCGAGACGATCTTCATGAACCGCTCGGTGCGCAGCTCACGCGTAACCGGCCCGAAGATACGGGTGCCGATCGGCTCGAGCTTGTTGTTCAGAAGCACGGCCGCATTGCTGTCGAACTTGATCAGCGAGCCATCGGGACGACGAACGCCCTTGGCAGTGCGAACAACGACCGCGTTATAGACGTCACCCTTCTTCGCGCGACCACGCGGCGCGGCATCCTTGACGGTGACCTTGATGATGTCACCCACGCCGGCGTAGCGGCGCTTGGAACCACCCAGGACCTTGATGCACATCACCGAGCGTGCGCCGGAGTTATCGGCCACGTCCAGCCTGGACTGCATTTGAATCATGAAAGTATCTCCAACTTATCCCGCATTTGCGGACAGTCTTGGAACCCGTCAGGGTAGAATGCCCCGAGCGAGCCCCGGAGCAAAGAGGCAAAATTATAACAGCCTGACACCGGAGTGCCAAGCTGTTTGTTGTTGCTCGCTGCAAAAATCCAAAATCAGATGACCGCGGCCTTCTCGAGTACCTTCGCCACGCGCCACGTCTTGGTACGCGAAATCGGACGGCATTCCTCGATCTCGACCAGGTCACCCTCGACCGCGACGCCATCCTCGACATGCGCGTGATACTTGGCCGAACGGGTGATGATCTTGCCGTACAGCGGGTGCTTGACCCGGCGCTCGACCAGAACCGTCACCGTCTTCTGCATCTTGTCACTCACGACGCGCCCAACCAGCGCGCGGCGAACCTTTTCAACTTGCTCGCTCATTGCTGCCCCGCCTTTTCACGCAGGAGGGTGCGCACGCGAGCGATGTCGCGGCGAACCTTCCCGATCTGACTCGTGTTGCCCAGTTGCTGGGTCGCGTGCTGCATGCGCAGCGAAAATTGCGCCTTCAGCAACTCGAGCAGTTCCTTGTTCAACTCGTCGGCGCTCTTGGCGCGGAGTTCGGTAACGTTCATGTTCAACCCCCAATCAGTCGGGTAACGAACACGGTCTCGATCGGCAGTTTCGCGGCGGCAAGCCGGAAGGCTTCGCGCGCGAGAGCCTCGTCGACCCCGTCCATCTCGTAGAGCACCTTGCCGGGCTGGATCTCCGCGACCCAGTACTCGGGGTTACCCTTGCCGTTACCCATACGAACCTCGGCCGGCTTCTTCGAAATCGGCTTGTCCGGGAAAATGCGGATCCAGATGCGGCCGCCACGCTTGATGTGACGGGTCATCGCACGCCGCGCCGACTCGATCTGACGAGCGGTCAATCGCCCACGACCGACCGCCTTCAAACCGTACTCACCGAACGACACCTTGGCACCGCGCGTGGCGACGCCGGTGTTACGGCCTTTCTGCTCCTTCCGATACTTCCTTCTTGTCGGCTGCAGCATCATTCACTCCTGCTTTCTTCTTGCCGGCCCTCGCCACGGCGGGCGGGGCGACGACCCGGACGCTCACCGTCTCGCGGAGCGCCACGACGGCCACGGCGGTTGTCGGCTTCGGGCTCGGCAGCGACCGGCTGTTCATTGCGACCCAGCATCTCGCCCTTGAACACCCAGACCTTGATACCGATCACACCATAGGTGGTCTTGGCTTCGGACACACCGTAGTCGATGTTGGCACGCAGGGTGTGAAGCGGCACACGGCCCTCGCGATACCACTCGGTACGGGCGATCTCAGCGCCGTTCAGACGGCCGGCACTCATGATCTTGATGCCCTGAGCACCGAGGCGCATCGCGTTCTGCATCGCACGCTTCATGGCGCGGCGGAACATGATGCGCT
>JBEOKH010000581.1:0-4763 GCA_040275625.1 Thauera sp.
AGGCCGCGGCCGCGATCCGCGCCACCGAGGCGGTGGTCACCCGCCTCGCCACCGAGATCGCCGACGGCGAGCTGCGCGCCCCGCGCAGCGGCCGCGTGCAGTACCGCGTGGTGCAGCCGGGCGAGGTGATCGGCGGCGGTGGCAAGGTGGTGAGCCTGGTCGACGTCGGCGACGTCTACATGACCTTCTTTCTGCCCGAGATGGCCGCCGGCCGCGTCGCGCTCGGTAGCGAGGTGCGCATCGTGCTCGACGCCGCGCAGGCGTTCGTGATCCCGGCCACGGTGTCCTACGTCGCCAGCGTCGCGCAGTTCACGCCCAAGACCGTCGAAACCCAGAGCGAGCGCCAGAAGATGGTGTTCCGCGTCAAGGCGCGCATCGACCCCGAGCTGCTCGCCCGCTACCCCGAGCAGGTCAAGACCGGCCTGCCCGGCCTGGCCCACCTGCGCCTGAACCCGCAGCGCGAGTGGCCGCCCGAACTGAAGGTGAGGCTGCCGTGATCGACAGGCCTGGCGAGCCGGCCCGCACCGGTGCGCCGCCCCCTTCCCGACCCGCCAGCCCGGCGCCAACGCCCACTCCGCCCATGCCGGCCGCCTCCGCCACGCCACCGGTCGTGCGTCTGGTGGACGTCCGCCACCAGTACGGCGACACGCTCGCCGCCGACGGCCTCAGCCTCGACATTCCCGCCGGGCGCATGATCGGCTTCATCGGCCCGGACGGCGTAGGCAAATCGACCTGGCTGGGCCTGATCGCCGGCGCGCGCAAGATCCAGCACGGCACGATCGAGGTCCTCGGCGGCGACATGGCGGACGCCCGCCACCGCGCCTGCGTGTGCCCGCGCATCGCCTATATGCCGCAGGGCCTGGGCAAGAACCTCTACCCCACGCTGTCGGTGTTCGAGAACATCGACTTCTTCGGCCGCCTGTTCGGGCAGAGCGCGACCGAGCGCGCGCGCCGCATCGCCGAGCTGCTCGCCGCCACCGGCATGGCGGCCTTCGCCGACCGCCCGGCCAACAAGCTCTCGGGCGGCATGAAACAGAAGCTCGGCCTGTGCTGTGCGCTGATCCACGACCCCGACCTGCTCATCCTCGACGAGCCCACCACCGGCGTCGATCCGCTGTCGCGCCGCCAGTTCTGGGAGCTCATCGCGCACATCCGCGCCGGCCGGCCCGGCATGAGCGTGCTGATCGCCACCGCCTATATGGAAGAGGCCGAGGGCTACGACTGGCTGGTGGCGGTGGACGCCGGCCGCGTGCTCGCCACCGGCACGCCGGAAGCGCTGCGTGCCGCCGGCGGTTCCGGCTCGCTGGAGGAAGCCTTCATTGCGCTGCTGCCCGAGGAGCGTCGGCGCGACCACCACCGGCTGGAGATTCCGCCGCACACTGCAGGCGACATCGTCATCGAGGCACGCGGCCTGCAGATGCGCTTCGGCGACTTCGTCGCGGTCGATGAGGTCAACCTGCAGGTGCGACGCGGCGAGATCTTCGGCTTCCTTGGCTCCAACGGCTGCGGCAAGTCAACGACCATGAAGATGCTCACCGGCCTGCTCGAACCGAGTGCCGGCGAGGCCCTGCTGCTCGGCAGCCGGCTCGACGCGAAGAACATCGCCACCCGCCGCCGCGTGGGCTACATGTCGCAGGGCTTCTCGCTGTATGGCGAACTCTCGGTGCAGCAGAACCTCGACCTGCACGCGCGCCTGTTCGAGCTGCCCGCGGCCGAAGCCACCGCCCGCATCGCCGAGCTCGCCCGCCGCTTCGACCTCACCCCGGTGATGGACACCCAGCCCGACGCCCTGCCGCTCGGCATCCGCCAGCGCCTGCAGCTCGCGGTGGCGGTGCTGCACCGGCCCGACGTGCTGATCCTCGACGAGCCCACCTCGGGCGTCGACCCGGTGGCGCGCGACCATTTCTGGGCGCTGATCGTCGACCTGTCGCGCCAGGACGGCGTGACCATCTTCATCACCACCCACTTCATGAACGAGGCGGGGCGCTGCGACCGCATCTCGCTGATGCACGCAGGGCGCATCCTCGCCAGCGACACCCCGGCGGCGCTCACCGCCGCGCGCGGATGCGGGCGGCTGGAGGACGCGTTCATCGCGTATCTGGAGGAGGCGAGCGGGGCTCCGCCGAGCGCGGTATCGATCCCGGACGCTGAAGTTCGCGCCTTCCGGCGCTCCTACGCACCCTCCCTCAGCGCCAGCCCCCCCTGTAGGAGCGGCGGCAGCCGCGAACCCGGCGCCGACGGGCCGACCGCGCCGATCCCGTACGCCGAAGTTCGCGCCTTCCGGCGCTCCTACAACCGGCCAGACGCCCCCGATACCCCCTGCAGGAGCGGCGGCAGCCGCGAACCCGGCGTCTCCGCGGCGCCGACCTCCACCTCCTCCCTCACCGCCTCCCCCATCTCCCCGCGCCACGCCGAGCGCCTCGCCGGCTTCAGCTTCGCCCGCCTGCTCAGCTTCTCCGCGCGCGAGGCCACCGAGCTGCGGCGCGATCCGGTGCGCCTGACGCTCGCGCTGCTCGGCAGCCTGGTGCTGATGCTGGTGATGGGCTTCGGCATCACCATGGACGTCGAGGACCTGCACTACGCGGTACTCGACCACGACCGCAGCGTCGCCAGCCAGGGCTACACACTGCGCATCGCCGGCTCGCGCTACTTCCTCGAACAGGCGCCGCTGGCGAGCCACGCCGACCTCGACGCGCGCATGCGCGAGGGCAGGCTGGCGATGGCGATCGAGATCCCCCCTGGCTTCGGCCGCGACCTCGCGCGCGGCAAGGCGCCACAGGTGGCGGTGTGGCTGGACGGCTCGATGCCGCTGCGCGCCGAGCTCGCGCGCGCCTACCTCGGCGGCGTGCACGCGCAGACGCTGGCCGACGTGATCGCCGAATCCGGCGCTGGTCCGGTGCGCGCGCTCGCCAGCGTCGAGCCGCGCTACCGCTACAACCCCGAGCTGCTCAGCCTGGTGTCGATGGTGCCCAAGGTGATCCCGCTGCTGCTGGTGTTCATCCCCGCCATGCTCACCGCGCTCGGTGTGGTGCGCGAGAAGGAGCTCGGCTCCATCCTCAACGTCTACACCACGCCGGTGACCAGGCTCGAGTTCCTGGTCGGCAAGCAGTTGCCCTACATCGCGCTGTCGATGTTCAACTTCGTGCTGATGTTCGCGCTCGCGGTGACGCTGTTCCAGGTGCCGTTCAAGGGCAGCGTCCTTGCGCTCACCACCGGGGCGCTGCTCTACGTCACCGCCACCACCGGGCTGGGCCTGCTCGCGTCCACGCTCACCAACAGCCAGGTCGCCGCGCTCGCCGGCACCTCGATCGGCACCCTGCTGCCGGCGATCCAGTTCTCCGGCCTGATGGACCCGGTGAGCTCGCTCGAAGGCGGCGGCTACTGGATCGGCGCGATCTACCCGACCACCCACTTCCTCACCATCGCCAGCGGCACCTTCTCGAAGGCGCTCGGGTTCGCGGAGCTGGCCGGTGCCTTCATCCCGCTGCTGCTGGCGATCCCGGTGCTCACCGTGCTGTCGGCGGCGCTGCTGAAGAAGCAGGCGAAGTGAGGGTGAAGTGAACACGAAAGCGATCGCCCACCTGCGCAACACCTGGCACCTCGGCATCAAGGAATTCCGTAGCCTGGCGCGTGACATGGCGCTGATGTTCCTGATCGTGTTCATGTTCAGCGCCTCGATCTACGCCGACGCGCGCGCCAAACCCGAGAGCCTCAATCGCGCCTCGATCGCAGTGGTGGACGAGGACCGCTCGCAGCTCTCCGGCCGCATCATCGCCGCGCTGCAGCCGCCGCAGTTCATCCCGCCCGCGCACGTCGGCCTGGCCGACATGGACCGCGGCATGGACGCCGGGCAGCACACCTTCGTGCTCGACATCCCGCCCAATTTCCAGCGCGACGTGCTCGCCGGCCGCAGCCCGGCGCTGCAGTTGAACGTCGACGCCACCCGCCAGAGCCAGGCGCAGACCGGCACCGGCTACATCGAGCGCATCATCGACGACGAGGTGCGCGCCTTCGTGCACCGTGTGCGCGCGCCCGCGCCGCAGCCGGTCGAGCTGGTGGCGCGCGCGATGTTCAACCCCAACCTCGAGGCGAGCTGGTTTGCCGCCATCAACGCCATCATCAACAACGTCACCATGCTCGGCATCCTGCTCACCGGCGCGGCGCTGATCCGCGAGCGCGAGCACGGCACCATCGAGCACCTGCTGGTGATGCCGGTCACGTCGCTCGAGATCATGCTGTCGAAGATCTGGTCGATGGGCGTGGTGGTGCTGGTGGCCTCCTCCTTCTCGCTGCAGGTGATGGTGAAGGGCGCGCTCGGCATCACCGTGGCGGGCTCGGCCGTGCTGTTCGGCGCCGGCACCCTGCTCTACCTCTTCGCCGCGGCCTCGATCGGCATCTACATGGGCACGATCGCGCGCTCGATGCCGCAGTTCGGGCTGATGTCCATCCTGGTGCTGTTGCCGCTGCAGATCCTTTCGGGCGGCGTGACCCCGCGCGAGAGCATGCCCGAAGCCATCCAGACCCTGATGGCGCTGGCGCCGACCACGCACTACGTCGCGCTCGCGCAGGCCATCCTGTTCCGCGGCGCGGGGCTGGACGTGGTGTGGCCGGCCTTCGTCATGGTGACGCTGATTGGCGCGGTATTCCTGGCGCTGGCCCACCACCGTCTGCGCCACACGATCGGTACGATGCAGAATTGAACCCGGAACGCCCGGAGACAGGAGAACGTCGATGAACGACCGCACGCCAGCACCCGCAGCCAA
>JBEOKH010000582.1:0-6192 GCA_040275625.1 Thauera sp.
GAAGCGCCGACGCGCATTGCCGTCGGCGCCCGCGGCCGACGCCGCGCAGGTCTTGTCTTCCATGGTCTCCGGTCTCCTCCATCGCCGCGGTGCATGCTCGGGAGCGAGGGCCCGCGGCGTGTTGCGCTCGCACCACCTGGCCGAGTCGTGATGTGGAGATTAATGAAATCAATGAAGCCGACGGTATCCACAATCGGCACGGAAATGCCGACGCAGTGCAGCAAACGCTCAGCCGAGGACGTGCGGCGTGCTTCGGCCCGCGCGGCCACGCGTCTCGGAGGGCAGTTCGCCGAACAGGGCCCGGTAATAGGCTGCGAACCTCGGCATGTGCCAGAAGCCCCAGCGCGCCGCGATCGCGGCGATGGGTTCAGGGCCGCCGGCCGCGACACGGATCTCCCGGCGTACCGCGTTCAGGCGCACGTTGCGCAGGAACTGCACCACCCCCATCCCGGTGAGATCCTCGAACGCGTACTGCAGCGAGCGCCGCGACACCGCGAGGCTGCGGCAGACGTCGGTGACATTGGGGGGCTCGCCCGGGCTGGCGAGCGCCTGCTCGCGCACCTTGCGCACGATCCAGGCCTTCACGCTCGGACGCAGGTCCGCCATCGGACGCCCCGAGGCCCAATCCAGCGTGTCGAGCATCAGCGACAGGACGCAGTCACGCATCGCCGCCCTGCTCGCCGGGATCTCCAGCAAGCCGGGCTGGCGGCGGGCCGCGACGACGATCTCGATCAGCGCGCGGCGCAGCATCTCGGCACGCCTCGGCTGCTGCCGGATGAACGGGCGTCGCAACCACGCCTCCGTGATCCGCGGCGAGTCCGTAGCGGCAAATGCGCACAGCTGGGATTCGGACACCGTCGCCGAGACGATATCCATGCGCTCGCGGGCGAAGATCTCGAAATCCCCGCCGCCCGGAAGCCACGACACCGCTCCGTCCTGGAGCGGAACGCCGCAATACATGCCGGCGCCGCCGCCCGCCACCGGAATGCCGAGCGACACCATGCCCGCCCGATTGCTGCCGGCGGTCCACACCGAGCGGTTGCCCGTCTCCCACAGGATCTCGAGGCCGTCGTCGATCCACAACTCCTCCACGCCGCCCTCGAAGCAGCCCGGTGCGAGCTGCTCATAGACCGCGTCCCAGGCCGTCACCGCCCTGCCGAACTCGGACACGTCGTCGCCACGCGCCCGCGCGGGCATGCCTGGCACGGCGCTCGATGCAGACGCTTGCAGGGGCTGCGGCATGGGTGGAGACCTCGGCGTACGCGCGCCCCAGGGCGGTGGCGCCCGCGCATTACACGCCCGCCCGGCGCACGATGCAAACATCGCCGGCACGGCACGGCCGCGTCCGCTGTGCGCGCGGTCGCCGACCTGCACTGCCGCCGGCGTGTCGGAATTTTTTACACAGCACTCTTCGTCAAGAGAAAAACTTACTGTATTTCATGGACTTGAGCGTTGGGCACGAAGCATGCGTGTTGACGCAAGAGGCGAGGCTCGAAAGGGAAAGCTCACCAACGCAAGAGGAGGCCGTCATGATCACGCGCATTCTTTTCGGATTGCTGCTGTGCTGCGCCCAACTCGGCGCACAGGCCGGCGTGGTGTACGACGAACGCGGCGACGCCGGCGGCTTTGCCGCTGCACAGGATCTTGTCGGGACCTCCATCGATCGCATCCGTGGCAGCATCGGCGGCGACGACACCATCGACGCCTTCCGCTTTTACTTCGCCGGCGGCCCGCTCGCGATCCTTGCCCGCCTCGACGACGCGGGGGCCATCCTGCCGATCACGCTGATCAGCGCGCAGGGCCAGCCTGGCGATCCCTGCTTTGCGGGGGCCCCCGCGCACCCCGAGTACCCGCCCAATCCCTGCGTGGCGAACGACTGGCTGGACTTTTCGGCGGACGGCCTCGTTGCCGGCAACTACATCCTCGGCGTGTGCACCGCGACCGACGTCTGCCTGGCGGAAGATCCCCCGTTCACGATCCATTTCCTGCTCGAGCCCAACCTCGGCGCAAGCTCTGCAAGCATCGGCACGCCGGTGCCCGAGCCAGCCGCGCTCGCCCTCATCGCGCTGGGTCTGCTGGCGATGGGGCTTTGCCGCTGCCGCCCGCCAGCGCCCGAGGCGTAGCGGGTTCGGGGCGCCGTGCGCCCCTCAATGGAGCGCCAGCCCGATCGCAGCCGCGAGCACGAGCGCCGGATAAACCAGCAGGGTCACCCCGGTGCCGCCGCGGATCATCGCGCGCTGCGGCACGTGCCCGCTGCCGAACACGATCGCATTGGGCGGGGTCGCCACCGGCAGCATGAAGGCACACGAGCTGCCGACCGCCACCAGCACCGCCAGCGGGGCGCGCTCGACATGGGGCGCGAGGCCGATAAAGAGCGGGATCAGCAGCGCCGCACTGGCGGTGTTGCTGGTGAGCTCGGTGAGCAGCAGCGCAAACAGCACCATCAGCGCCACACACAGCAACACCGGCAGCGCCGCGAGCGGGCCGCCGAGCTCGGCGGCGAGCCAGGCTGCCGCGCCGCTGCCGGCGAGCACCTTGCTCAGCGTCAAACCGCCGCCGAAGAGCAACAGCACGCCCCATTCGGTGCTGCGCTCCACGTCCTGCCAGCTTGCGATCCGCAGCACATGCAGCAGCACCAGCGCGAGCACGGCCACCGCCGCGTCGTAGCCGCGCACGAAACCGAGCGCGGCGCCGAGCGGCGCGCCGAACACCCACAGCAGCACAGTGGCGCCAAACAGCGCCAGCATGCGCTGCTGTGCCGGCGTCCACGCCCCCGGCGCGGGCGGCGGATCGACGGTGAAGGCGAACTGCGGCTTGAGCGCCAGGCGCAGGCCGAGCTCCATCAGCGGCATCATCACCAGCACCAGCGGCAGCCCCCAGGCCATCCAGCCGGCGAAGCCGATCCCCGCCGCGGCGGCGGCGATCGCATTGGGCGGGCTGCCCACCAGCGTGCCAATACCGCCGATGTTGGCGGAGAAGGCCACACCCAGCAGCACGTAGATCCAGGTCCGCCGGAAATCGCTGAGCGGCAGCGGCGCGAGCAGGCCGAGCGCGAGCGGCAGCATCATCGCCGCGGTCGCGGTGTTGCTGATCCACATCGACAGGAAGGCGGTGAGCCAGAACAGCCAGCGCACCGCACGCGCGAAGCTCGACCCGGCACGCCGCATCACCTGCCCAGCCATCCAGCGGTCCAGCCCCTGGCGCTGCAGACCGGCGGCGAGCGCGAACCCGCCAAGAAACAGGAAGATCACCGGGTCGGCGAAGTTGAGCAGCGCCTCATCGAAGGGAAGCACGCCAAGCATCGCGGCCAGCAGCGGCACCAGCAGCGCGGTGACGCTGACGTGCAGCGCCTCGGTAACCCACAGCCAGGCGATCGTCGCCATCAGCGCCAGCCCGGCGCCGGCCTGCGCCGGCAGATCGGCCAGCGCGTACTGCAGGCCGACGAAGAGCACGCTCGCGAGCGCGAGGTTCACCGTACGCCTCATGCGCCCCAGCCCCCGCGCTGCCCGCCCGGCGCGGACACCGCCACGCACGTGCACGCGCCGCGCATCACCCGTCTCATCCCTGCCACCGCGGCAGGCTGCGCGGCCGCAGCGTCCACGCGAACGAGCCGTAGTCGGGCAAGCCGCCGACCACCGGCGGTGCGGCCTCACCCTCGATCAGGGGCCGGATGTAGTCACAGGCGGCCGCGGTGACGTGCAGCCCGTCCGCACGCACGAACGCCGCCGGCAGGCCGCGCTCGAGGTTGGCCACTGCGGCGGCGTCGACCGGCACCACGTCCCAGCGGTAGGGGGCGCCAGGCAGACGGCGGATCGCCGGCATCGTGCCGCCCTGCCCGGCGAGTGCATAGTCGACCGCTGCGCGCCCGACCGCCTCGGCCTGCGCCAGGTCGGTAGCCGAGCGCCAGTGCCCGCCGGCACGCTGCAGGTAGTCGGGGATGGCCCAGTGGAACTTGTAGCCGAGGCGCTCGTTGATCAGTCGCGCCACCGCCAGGCCGGCGCCACCGAGCTGCACGTAGCCCCGATCGCGCGACTTCTCCATCAGCAGGCTGCCATCGGCGCGGCGCACGCCCTCGGACACGGTCACCGCGCACCAGCCGAGGCGCTCGGTGAGCTCACGCACGCGGGCGAGGAAGACCTCCTCGTCAAAGCGCGCCTCGGGCACCAGCACGATGTGCGGCGCGCGCGCGGGATCGCCCCCGGCGGCGAGCGCGGTGGCGGCGGCCAGCCAGCCGGTGTTGCGCCCCATCACCTCCATCACGAACACGCTGCCACGGCTGCCGACCATGGACGCGGTATCCAGCCCCGCCTCCAGCATCGAGGTGGCGAGATAGCGCGCGGCCGAACCGAAGCCAGGGCAGCAGTCGGTGCCGACGATGTCGTTGTCCACCGTCTTCGGCACCCCGATGCAGACCAGCGGGTGAGCGCGTCGCCGTGCCTCGGCCTGCAGGCGCGCGACCGCATCCATCGAGCCGTTACCGCCGTTGTAGAGCAGCCAGCCGACGCGATGCGCATCGAACACCGCGAACAGCCGGTCCATCACCCGCCCGCCGTCGTCCACCGGGAGATCGAAGCGGCACGAGCCGAAGGCGCCCCCGGGCGTGCGCGCGAGGCGCGCGAGGGCGCCCTCGTCAAGCACGCTGGTGTCGATCAGCGCCTCGTCGAGCACGCCGCCGATGCCGCGGTGCGCAGCGAGCACCTTGCCGACGCGACCGGACGCGCGCGCCGCGGCGATGACCGCCGCCGCGCTGGCGTTGATGACGGCGGTGACGCCGCCGGAGTGTGCATAGAGCAGGTTGTCGTGGCTCATCGGCCTCATCTCGTCGGATCGGTGCCGCAGCCTGCGCCGGCAGGGGACGCGCCACATTGAAATGCAAACGCGGCCGCTTCCCGCTCGGGGAGACGGCCGCGTCCTGCACCGCCGGACCTGCGCGAGCGTCGGTCCGGCGAGCGCTGCAGCGGATTACTTGAGTGCGGCGAAGGCGCGCGCGGTGATTTCGTCCACCGCGCCCAGACCTGCGATCTTGCGCACCTTGGGAGCCCTGGCGTCGCCCGAGGCCGCCCACTTGCTGTAGTACTCGACCAGCGGCTTGGTCTGCGAGTGGTAGACGTCGAGGCGCTTCTTGACGGTTTCTTCCTTGTCGTCGTCGCGCTGCACCAGGTCTTCGCCGGTGACGTCGTCCTTGCCCGCGACCTTGGGCGGGTTGTACTTGACGTGATAGGTGCGGCCCGAAGCCAGGTGGGCACGGCGGCCGCTCATGCGTTCGACGATCTCGGCATCGGGCACGTCGATCTCGAGCACGAAGTCGAGCGGCACGCCGGCGTCCTTCATCGCGTCGGCCTGCGGGAGGGTGCGCGGGAAGCCGTCGAACATGTAGCCCGACTTGCAGTCGTCCTGCTGCAGGCGGTCCTTGACCAGGCCGATGATGATGTCGTCGGACACGAGGCCGCCGGCATCCATGACCTTCTTGGCCTCGAGGCCCAGCGGGGTGCCCGCCTTCACCGCGGCGCGCAGCATGTCGCCGGTAGAGATCTGCGGAATGCCGAACTTCTCCTTGATGAAGTTGGCCTGCGTACCCTTGCCGGCGCCCGGCGGTCCCAAAAGAATCAGTCGCATACACCCTCCCGTGAATGGACGGCCATCGAGCATGGCCGTTTCCTTATTGAATAAACAGCCGAAACTTAACCGACGCACGGCGGGTGGTCAAACCCCTCCGGCGGCGAACAGCGCGCGCACGCGCTCGAGATCCTGCGGCGTATCGACGCCGGCCGCAGGTGCGTCCGCGAGTTCGAGCACGCGGATACGGTAACCGTGCCACAGCGCACGCAACTGCTCGAGCGCTTCCCAGTGTTCCAGCGGCGAGGGCGCGAGGCCGGCATAGCGGCGCAGGAAGCCGACCCGGTAGGCGTAGAGGCCGACGTGGCGCAGCACCGGCAGGCCTGCGGGCAGCGTGCGTGCGCCCTCGGCCCAGGCGTCGCGCGCCCACGGGATGGGCGCGCGCGAAAAATACTGCGCACGCCCGGCTGCGTCGCACACCACCTTGACCACGTTGGGGTTGAATACGTCGGCCGGTTCGTCGATGGCATGGGCCGCGGTGGCGATCGCCGCCTCCGGGTCCTGCGCCAGCACCGCGGCCACGGCGGCGGCGTCGACCTCGTCGGGGCTGCGCAGGGGCGTGCGGTGGACGTCGCT
>JBEOKH010000583.1:0-29185 GCA_040275625.1 Thauera sp.
ACCAGGACATAAACGCCCATCACATCCACTGGCAGACTGGGCGTGACACGGTATTCGCCACGAGCATCCGACGCAGCGCGCACCCGCCGATGGTCATCGAGCAGTTGCTGGGCGCGAGCCCGTGCGAGCCCTTCCAGGGTCGATTGCCACTCCGGCAGTTGCGCCAGCGCACGTTGGATGTGTTGATCGCGCAGCGGCGGCGGCATGTTACGGACGGGCTCGGCCGCCATCAGGGCGCGTGCTGGTGCATCCTCCAGCGGCATAGCCTCGTTGCCGGCCGGGAGTCCGATGGCGAGCGTCTCCTCGCACAGCAGCAGGCGCGATTCACCCCGGTGCGTCACGGTCAGTTGGTGCCGCAGACGCACGAGCAACACGGTGGTGCGTGTATCGACGGCATTGGTGAAGATGGCACCCGCGCGGGCGACGGCATCGAGCGCTGCGGTGCTTTCGGGTGCCTCGTCGTCGAGCGCCCTCTCCAGCAGGTAATCGGCCAGTACCGCCACCAGTGGGTGCGTGCGGTGGATGAACTGGGTTCCCGGTGCGGGCGGCTGATGGAAGTCGATGCGCAGGGTGCCGGCCAGGCCCTCACCGTCCAGACGTTCGCGCACGGCCAGCGGCAGACTCGCCGCGTGGAGCCTCCAGTAGTGGGCACCGCCCTTGTGCGCCTCTTCCAGCGGGGCGCCGAGTTGCTGGGCGGCGCGTTTGACGAAGCGTTCGACGTCGGCCTCGCCGCCGAGCACGGTGAGCGTTTTCTGCCATTCGGGCAGTACGTCCTCGGGCTTCAGACGGCGCTGGGCAAACAGGGTGCGGTTCCTGGCTGCCTTTTCGCGGGCCGAGGTCCACGCGGTATCGATGGACTGCTCGGGGTCGCCAAAGTCGAGGCCGAGCTGCGGGACGCGCGTGGTGGTCGTCCCCTTGCGCAGCAGCACCGCACCGACCAGGGCCTGGGTGAGCTTGCCTTCATCGTCGGGCATGGGCACCAGCACGCCGAGTTCCTTGCGGATGCTCTCGGCCTTGCGCAGGATGACCTGCAGCACCGCGCCGTCGACCGGGTTGTCCTGGCCATAGAGCATGGTGGTGCGCACCTCTCGCGCTTTCTGGCCGAAGCGGTCGACCCGGCCTTCGCGCTGTTCGTGCCGGGTGGGGTTCCACGACAGGTCGTAGTGCACAACGGCGGTGAAGAGGTTTTGCAGATTGATGCCTTCAGAGAGGCAGTCCGTGGCCACCAGGATGCGCTGATCGGCCTCGCTCATGGCGTCGACCGCGGCCTCGCGCTCGGCGGGGGCGAACTGGCCGGTTACCGGCTTGACCTGATGGCTGCGGAAGGCCGCGCTCAGGTTTTCAGCGACGTAGTGCGCGGTGGCGATGTAGCGACAGAACACCACCGGCTGAAAGCCGGCGGCGGTGAGATCCTTGAGGTGGTCGATCAGCTTCTTCAGCTTTGGATCTTTGGCCGGCCCAGCCAGACCTTCGGCACGCTGAATCAGCTCGGCAAGGCGGGCACCGTCCTCGGTGCGGGCGCCGGGCTCGATGTCCTGGGTGGAAAGGTCGTCCTCGACGCCATCCAGCACTCGCTCCCTGCCCTGCGCTTCCGCCTCTTCCAGCGTGAGTTCAACGTCAGCGACGTCCGCGTCCTCCGTTGGCGCCGCAACTTGCAGCCGTGTGCGCAGGGCGTTAACCGCCGCGGCCGGCGATGAGGAGATGCAGCGCAGCAAGGCCAGCGCCGCCCACCAGCTCATGCGTTGCTGCAACAGCCCCTTGCCTTCGGCACGCTCGACCAGATCGCGGGCGTAGTCGAGCACCTCATCGAATAGCCTGCCCCAGTCACCGGTGAGCTTGTAGGTGATTTCCGCCGAGAGCCGTTCGGGGAAGACGTTGTGGTCCTGCCATTCTTCGATGTCGGGGCGGCGACGCTGCACAAAGTGGCTGGCCAGTTGCTCGCGCAGGGGTTTACGCGCGTCGGGCGGAAGATCCTTCAACTCGCTGAACTCGGGCTGCAGCAGGCCGAGCAGATTGTAGAAAGCCTCTTCATCCCCCGAGTGCGGGGTGGCGGTGAGCAACACCAAGTGGCGAGCGGCGTCCGCGGCCAGGCCCTTGAGCAAGGTGTAGCGCTTCTGTTTGCCCTGGCCGCTGAAGGTGCAGGTGTGCGCCTCATCGACGATGACGCACTCCGGGCAGGCACGCTGGAACTCGTCGCGACGGCGGTCGGACTTGATGTAGTCGAGGCTCACGACGGTGAACGGATAGGCCTCGAACACCGACTGGTTGGCCGGCAGGCCGCGCTCCAGCCGGCTGGCGGTGGTTGTGCGCACGACCACCGCATTGATGTGAAAGCGCTCCTTGAGCTCGCGCTGCCACTGTTCGCACAGGTGTGGCGGGCACAGCACGGCCATGCGGGCAATCTCGCCGCGGTCGAGCAGTTCTCGGACGATGAGCGCCGCTTCGATGGTCTTGCCGATGCCGACGTCGTCGGCGATCAAAAGCCGCACAACCTCCTGCTTGAGCGCCATCAATAGCGGGACAAGCTGGTAGGCGCGCGGCTCGACGGCGATGTTGCCGAAGCTGCGGAACGGGCCGGCGCCGGTGCGCAGTTTCAGTTGCAACGCGTCGCGCAGCAGTTGGCCCGCGGCAAAGTTGGAGGCCTGTTCAGCCGTAGGCCATGGGAAGGTCGCCGGCCCCACCGGGCCGGGTTCGATCGGCAGGTAGATGAGCGTGGCATCGTCATCGGCCGCGCCGAGAGGGCGCAGGTGGAGCGTGTCATCCGAAGACTGCGGCATGACGATCCACTCACGGCCGCGGGCGGAGACGAGGGAGCCAGGTTGAAAAAGAGATTGCATTAGCTTTTCCTTCTAGGCGCCATTTAGCGTCGTTTCCCGAGGCCTGGCAATCCACCTTGGTACACATGAACCCAGGCAGAACGGCCTCTTAGAACATCGGAGAAGATGTACCTCCTCTTGATCGTGAATTCCTTAAACTTTTCGGGGTGCTTTTCTTTCCAATGCGCCTCATTCTCCGAACCCAAGTACCGCTCTCCACAAATCATGCATAAGAAATAACGGTTCGCGTCCTGCCCGTTCTCGTGGGCTTTCTGCCGAGACTTGAGCCGCGCCCGCGCGATCTTCTTCTTTTCGGCCTTGCTCAATTCACTGGGAGACAACCTACGCTCTTTGGGTACTACGCCTTTTGATTGTCCGTTTTCTTCTTTCCCTTCGTCGACGCGCTGCTTTCGAGCGTCCCGCGCGGGGCTAGAAGCTCCTGCATCGACCCTTTTCTCCGTCCGCAGTTTTTCAGCGCGTAAGAGCTCCGCATTAAGTTCCCTTGCTCGAGCCTGAAAGACCTCCACCGGTTTGATAACGCCGCGCGCAATAAGCTGCTCTCGTAACGTTTGGGCCTGCTCACTGGCAACCACTGCTCGAGGGGAGGAAAGACCCTTTGCTCGTTTAGCGCGCCTCATCTCGGCTACCGTCCCCGGCGGCACAGGCACATGGCGCCCTGGAGCCTCATCAATTGCGTTTGGCCCAATACTGCCTGCATCAATTGAGAGAGAACCTGGCTCGCCCGACGCGGACGACGCATCGCGCTCAGCAGCCTCCTCCACTTTGTCTGCCGTGGTCATCGCGCCCCTCACTGACTTACACCAAACAATGCAGCGTTCATTGAAAAGATCTCCTGCCAGGAATCTACTTGGCGAGGGAAGCGCACAACGTAGTAGCCCGCGGCCTCCAGGCACGTGTTGATGGCCGCGTCGCGCTCGGCCTGAGACTCGGCGCCGTGGTGCGGCCCGTCGATGAAGATGGCCGCCTTCCAGTCCTCGTAGAAAAAATCGGCAGACGCCTGGCAGCGCTCGATGGTGTGCTGACCCTGGTCAGGCAGGCGATAGCCATGCTCACGTACAAAGGCCAGCCAAGCCTGTTCGAGGGAGCTGCCGGAGACACGTTCGAGCTCGCCGAGCTGCTCCTCGGCGGTGCGCCCGAAGCTCCCGGCCTCGCCCCTCGCGCGAGACAGTTGGCAAAGGATGTCGAGCACCCTGCCCTCGTTGTCAGCATCCTGACGGTCGATATTCACGTGGTCGGGCTGGTTGTAATAGGAGAGCAAGCAGCGGTAGCAGCCCGCCTCGCAGATCGGCTTGCCATCGGCGTCGAGCTCATCCTGCAGCGCGGTACGCTCCCAGCGCCCCGACTCGGGCCGGCGGAAGTGCATGATGCTGAGCGCCTCGCTTGCAACCAGCGCGAGTGCCCCGGGCTCGGTCGCCAAGCGCGTCAGCACACCGGCCCCACCTTCGGCTGACTCGTAGAACAGAACGGATCGTCGCAGGTCGGCCTTGGGCAGCGGTTCGGCCATCAGCTCACTTTCTTCGAGCTGATAGACCGCCTCGATGCCGCGCTTGAGTGCGTACTGCAAGGTCGCCATGGTCTTGATGTCGAGCTCTTCGAGCGGACGCACGATGAGCACATTGCGGCGGTCTTCGACGTAGGGAACGATGCGCTGTGGGGGCGTCTTGTCAGGCGGAGTGTCGGGATCCGGCTCCCCGGCCTCCTCGGCTCCACCGACCCAGTGACCCGTCACCGGGTTAATCATGAAGCCGAGCAGACTCTTTTCCTTGCGGCGGCGCCACCCGAGATTCATCCGCCATACGGTCGCTGCCGGCCCGTACTGGAGTTCCAGCACCGGGGTGTCGCCGTCCTTCATGACCGCGTGCATGACCTGAAAGCGCCCATCCTGTTCGCCGAACTGGATGGTCGTCTGCATCTCGTAGCCCTGGCGGGTGCGCTCTTCCTCGTTGGCGGTGATGCGCTCGGCGCGTTTGGTCGAGACGTTCTCGATGCGGTAGAGGTTCTGCACGGCCACCGCGTCTGCCAGTGGCGCGTTGCAGGACACGCAGCGGTCGGCATCGCGCTGACTGCGGAAATGGCCATAGCCGCAGACTGGGCAGATACGGGCAACCTCGGTAGAAAGCTTGGCGCCAACGGAGACCTGGTCATCCGCGCTCACCGAGAGCATGGCGCGCACGACGCGATACTGGCTGCCCTCGTGATAGATGACGCTGTAGGGGCCGAACTCCGAGAGCGCCAGGAAACGCGGGCGGGAGAGGAAGTTTTCCCGGCCAATCTTGCCCTTGCGCGCCGGGATGTAGGCCATCAGCGGCAAGCGCGGAAAGTTGTAGCCAGGCAGGAAGCCCTGACTGGCGAGGTAGCGGTAGGTGTAGAAGTCCGAATTGGCCGAGCCCGATTCCTGCAGCAGCAGGGTTTGCTGGCGGAAGGCTTCGTCATGACGCTGCTTGGCATCGCGACGATCGCGCTCGCTCGCCGCCGGGTTGTTCATGACCTTCTGGTTGATCTCCATCTGACGCTTGGTCGCGGCAAAAAGGTCGCGCCAGCGATCGAGCGCACGGTCGAAGGACTGAAAGGCGCGCCGGAACACCTCGTCGGCAAAGCTCGGCGTGTGCCAGGGCGCTTTTTCAGCGGTGAGCTCGTCCTGGAGCATGCTCAGTACGCGAAGCCCGCGTTGATGCGCACGCTTCTGGGGTGCGTCCGCATCCATCTGCTGACGATAGTCGTCTCTCAGGAGTGCGGCGGGGTCGTTCATGTCGAGCAGGCCGCGCACGCTGTTGTCGAGCTTCTTGCCGGTTTCGGCGAGCCAGATCGCGTGCAGGTGGCTCTGGATGAGTTCGCGGTTGGCCAGATCGAGCGTCGGCGGGTTGACCTGACCATGCACCATGCGCACCGGGTCGCGGAAGAAATACTGGTCATGCGGCGACTGGGCTGCACAGTAGGTAATGACCAGTGCGGGCTGCCCCGCGCGCCCTGCCCGGCCGCTGCGCTGAGCGTAGTTGGCCGGTGTGGGTGGGACGTTCCTCATGTACACGGTGTTGAGCGAAGAGATGTCGACACCCAGTTCCATGGTCGGCGAGCAGAACAGCACCGGCAGCCATTCCAGCGCTTTGCCATTCGCGGCCTGCCAGTCGGCGCGGTCCTTCTGGGTGAAGCGGAAGCGGGCCTCGCGCTCCAGTCGCTCTTCCTGCTCGACCTGGGCAGTGTGCTCGCGGGCCTCGAAGTCGAATAGCCGGTGCACGGGGTCGGCGAGCATGCCGGCGATGTTGCCGTACAGACTGCGGAAGAAGACGTTGTCGTCCGCGCCCTTCCTGCTCTTGCCCTTACCGAGCGCCCACAGCAGGCCCGTACCGTTGAGCTGGTAGCCGGTGATGCCGAACTCCGTCTCCTCGGACACGACCAGCCCATAGGATTTGGCCGCCTTGAGCAGCGCCCTGGTTATTTCCTCGCACTGCTCGTCCTTGAGTTTGCCGACGTGCGGGTTGTCGCTCTCGTCCGCCTCGCGCCAGTTGCTGGAGCGCTTCAACTCTCGACCGAGCTTTGAACGTGCGCTGCCCGAAACGAGGTATTCGACATTGCGCCGGTCCTCATCCCGTGGTTTTGCACCGACGATGAACCAGTTCGACGATATCGGGCTCTCGTCCTCCGAGAATCCCCAAGGCTCGCGCAGATTCGCATAGCTGGCAGTCTTCAGGCGGTCGAGCTCACTGCGATCGAGATAACGCGAGGCGAGACACAGCCCCTGCCGCATGGCATCAAAGAGCATGACCAGCAGTCGCTTGCGGACCGCCGGTGAGGCCACCTGCAGCGCAATGGGCGCCTCCGGCCACTCCGCCACGTCACTGGCCAGGTCGTCGAGGTCCTGGTACTGGATTTCGACGAGCCCGAGCTGTTCGAGGTTGGGATTGTTGAAGCGCCAACCACGGCGCAGGTCGAAATACACCCGGTAGCCGAGGATGGCCCGCATGATGTCCTGGACGTGACGCCGGGCATTGCCCTTGATGTCGGGCTCCTGCATGTACTCGGCGCGAACCCCCGGATCGTCCCGGTCGAAACCGAGCGCCTTGAAGACTGCCTCGGCAACCTCGCCCTCAGTCAGGCTACCCCCGGCCTTGTGGACCGCCGCGTAGAGCGCGGCCCGCTGCAGAAGCACCTGCAGGAAGTCATTGAAATGGCCGACCTGGAGCGCAGCATCCTGGCGGTTGTCGGTGAAGCCGAGCACCTTTTTCGCCTCTTCCCTGAGCTGATCGTCTTCCTCGTAGAGGTAGCGCAGCGCCGACAGAGTCAGCATCGTGGTGGCCGAGCTCCGCCCCTCACCGGAGAGCCCGGTTAGTCGCAAGGACTCCTTGCCAGCGGTCGGATGAACCACGCCGCAGCGCAAGCAGAAAGCGAAGTTTCCGGGGATGTACCATCCGGGCGTACCGTCACTGGTATGGCGCCCTTCGGCATCGACTCGAACGTGGTGAGGCTGCCGCTTCTTGTAGCTCGAACGCAGCCTCAGCTCGCCGTCCTTCTTGGGCTCGAGCCAGGTTTCCGGATAGCGATCGAGCGTGTCATTCCAGACACCCGAGGTATCCGGCATGAAGTAGCCATTCTTGACGTCCTCGTCGTCGTGACTGCGCTCTTCGATGTTGCGGGGATTGAGGATTCGCCCATTCGAACCGTTCTCGTCCCAAACCGGGATGTACTCCTGCCCGCACTCGCGGCAGAAATGCAGCGCGTAGAGCCGACGGGCGCGGTCACCGGGAACGAACTGGCTGCCCTCAAGGGTGAGGTAGCGCCGACCCTCAGGCTCAAGGGTGCCATAGACCTTGCTGCCCCCGGAGATGAACTGGTGCAGCTTGAAAGCGAAGAGGCTACGGCCGCCCGCTGAGGTCGGTTTGTCGGTCGTGCGGTACGCAAGCAAAAGGAAATCCGCGAGCAGCGTTCTCGCTTGATCGAGTTCAACCCCCGCATCGCCAGCAAGCTGCTGGGCTGCGGCATCCAGCGTGATGGGGCGAGCACGCCGCCACTTGCCCTCGTCACGCGTAAGCCCCAGGGTGAGCTCCACCCAGACAGCCAAAGGGTGCTGAGCGAGTTCGGCGTAGCTTGCAGACTCGGGCACACCGGCCTGAATCGACTCTGCAAGGCGAGACCGGACATGCTCGACAAGCAGATGCTCGGGGGTGACACGCTGCAGGGTCTCGGTGATGACGCTGGAAGGCGTGATCCGTGTTCCGAAAAGTCGGCTCGCGACATCGGCCACCTTCTCGCTTCTGGCTTGCTCGTTGCCTTCGGTCGCCATCGTCGCCGAAGTGCCGATGCATTGCAGCCTGTCGGACAACGCCTCACGCACTCGGCGCACAAGCAGCGCGACGTCGGCCCCCTGGCGGCCCCGGTAGGTGTGCAGCTCGTCCAGCACGAGGAAGCGCAGCCCCTTCGCATTGCGAATGACCGCCTTATCCTTGTCGTCCTGCCGGGTCATCAGCAGTTCGAGCATCATGAAGTTGGTGAGCAGGATGTCTGGCGGGTTGGCTGCGAGGCGCTGACGCTCTTCCTCGTTTTCCTGGCCGGTGTAGCGGCCATAGGTCACCGGCGGATGGTCGCCGTAGTCGCCGAGGAACTTGCCGAGCTCCTCCAGCTGACTGTTGGCGAGCGCGTTCATCGGGTAGATGACGATCGCACGCGTGCGAGGCGCGGCGTCTGCCGCCCTGGCCTTGAGGATGGCATCGACGACCGGAATGAAATAGGCCAGCGATTTGCCCGAGCCGGTGCCGGTGGTCAAGACATAGCTCTCGCCGCTCTGGGCGAAGCTGATCGCCTCTTCCTGATGCTTGAACAGGGTGAGCGACACCCCCATGCTTGCCCCAGACTTGCCGGCACGAAAGATGCGGCTGCATTCTGGGTGAAGCGCTCCCGCAGCAACCAAGGCCTCGACAGTGCCCCCAGCCTTGAAGTTGGGGTTCACCTGCACCAAAGGCGCTGGCCAGTAGCGGCCAGAGTCATACGCCTCATCGACGAAGCGCTTGATGTCCTCGGCTTGGATGCGGGTGAAGCTGCGGGTGAAGGCAGCGTAGTCGCTGACAAGCTTCCCCCTGAACTCGAAGACATCCATCGCACAACCCCTCGTCGCTGGGCGCTACAGGCTCAAGCTGATGGCATGCGCACCTCAAAATGGCGGTAGGAAGCGATTGTACTTTGTTCCAAACGCATAGCCCGACTGAGGAAGCCCTTCCGTACGCCGTTCCGTGAAATCGATCCTGGCAACAACGTCGCTCAGGGGTCGCGAATCGGCGCTTTGAAAACCGACTCGTCGAGACGATCTCCGACCGATACCACGGTCAAGACAGGCTCGATTCCTCCACGGCTCGGCGGGTGAAGCGGCTGGTCGGCGCCTGAGGCAGGCCGCTGCCCTCACGTGCGAAGGAGCCGCTGGCTCGCAAAGGCAGCGCCGCCTTCAGCCCGGCGGCGGTGTGCCCACGATCGATTAGGCCGCGGCCTGGCTTGCACGGCGCCGCACGGCGTCGAGATAGCAGTCTCCTGCCGCGTCGTAGTCGCCGCAATCGAACAAGGCATCGCCGGCCAGCGAAAGCCACTCCGCGGCATCGGCCGGTTTGGCGCCGGCCACGGCCGCTGCCGCCCGATAGTGCCGCGCGCCGCCGACCCGATCGCCGAGTCGCTCAGACAACTGTCCCTGGTAGTACAGCGCGTAGGCACAGTCTTCACTGTCGCCCTGCCCCAGCCGACGCAGCAGCTCGATCGTGCGTGCGCAAAGCGATAGCGCCTCGGCATCGCGCGGCTGCGCAGGCTGTCGCAGCACGACCACAACCTGGTTGATCGCCACAGCGGCGGCCAGTGGCGTGTCCGCCAGCGGCGGCTGCGCGACCAATGCCTGCGCACGGTCGAGGGCGGTGGCGGCGCCCGGAACGTCGTCAAGCGCGAGCTTACCGGCCGCCAAGCGCGTCAGTAGCCCGGCTTCATGCTCGCGGTCGCCCTGGCTGTGGGCCAAGTCGATTGCTTCCGCCAGCACGGCGTTGGCCTCACCTTGGCTGCCAGCTTCGGCGAGGAGCTGCGCATAAGTCGTCAGCCATGAGGCACGATCGGGCGCAGGCTGACTGTCGGCATTGCGGTGCCGGTGCACCTGTCGCAGGCAGGCCAGCATCGGTTCGACATGGCCGTCGCGGCGGTGCCCCATCGCCTCCTCGAGCAGCACCCGCATGCCGAGATCTTCCAGCGGACCGGTCCATGTCGCAGCCACCCTGGCGATATGGTCACGCAACTCCGCGCGGCCTTCTGGTATGGCGTAGCCTGCGTACAGGGCCGAGAGCTTGTGCCAGAGCACGAGCCAGTCGTCGATGCGTGCGTCGCCTGTCGCCTTCAGCACACGCTCGGCCTGGACGAACAGCGCCTGGACGGCCGGACCCTGCCCCCAGGGCACCAGTGCACTGGCCAGGTCGATCAGTGCCGCGCCCAGCGCACGCGTCGGCACCAGCGATTCATCCTGCGCGATCGTCTGTGCCTGCGCCAGTGCCTCGCTCGCTGTAGCGGCATCGCCGGCCGCGCGCAGCCGAATGGTCAACCCTACCAGGGTATCTATGGCCAAGTCGCTCATCGGGGCACGCTCGCACTCTGCCTCAGCACATTCGACAAGGGCCCCGCCTGGCCCCAGGCTGCAAACGCCGCCCAGACGTTCGGGTGCGCGAATCGGGGCCGATCGCGCACGGCTTGCTGCGCCTTCGCCAGCGCCTCGGCGCGCCCCTGGCCCGCCACCAGGCGGTCGTAGTACTCACCCATCAGCGCCGCCGCCGCATCGTCATCGACCGCCCACAGGCTGATGACCTGGCTCTGGGCACCGGCGATCGTAAAGGCGCGCCGCAGGCCGGCGAACTCGTCGCCGTACGCGGCCACGCCAAGGCCGGTCTCGCATGCCGACAACACCACGACTTCTGTGCCGCGCAGGTCCACACCGGCCAGTTCGGCCGCGCTGATGAAGCCTGCTGGCCGCCCCGGGACGCTGGCATTGGCACCCGCCAGGGCCAGGCCCACGGACAGCATCGGGTTGTCGATCGCTGCGGGGCCAGCGCTCTGCAGAAAGACCAGCTCGCCGCTCAAGCTGATCGTGTCCGTGCGCCAGAGCGGCCGCGGCGCGCCGGACGGCGGCGCGAACACGCCGTGCGTCGCGATGTGCACCAGGGCGGGCCGGTGCAGCGCCTTCACCGCAGCGACGCAAGCCGCTGCGCCCGCATGCACGATGCAATGCGTGAAGTGAGCCTGCAACACCGCAGCCTCCCTGCGTGTACCCGGGAGGGGCTGCAGCCGCAGTCCAGCGCCTGCCCGTGCGCCGGCGTCGAAGTCCGCATCGACGAAGGCGTGCACCTCGGCACCCGGGCTGCAGGCCTGCGGCTCCCGCATCAGGTCGCGACCGCTGCCAACATGGTTCAGCGTGAAGCGCTCGACCAGCTTCGGCCCGCCTATCGGCCCCAGCACGCCGAAGGGCAGCAGATTCAGCTCGCCGTCGGGCGCGACGTGGAGAAGCCGGCAACCGACGAGCAGGCCCTCACAAGGCGTGATAAGTCGGCGGTTCAGCTCGGCGGCCGCCGCGTCCACGTCGGCAGTGTCGCTGTCGGGATCACGCAACAATTCACGAAGCCTGGCGACCGCGGCGTCCACCTCCGCGGCATCGCCCACATCGAACCATTGCGGCTCCCCGCGTGGCCGCAGCACCATCGCGGCATAGCGCTCGCCACGCCAGGGAATGCCGCGCCCCGTGCGCTGCGGGTCGAAAACCGACCAGCGCACCAGTTCGAGCAGCACTGCTCCGGCCGAAAGCGTCGCACGCACGGCCTGCAGCGTGACCGGCTGCAACCCCACCAGGCCCAGCGCGCCCGCATGGCTGAGCTCGCTCTGCAGGCGCTCTTCCTCCACTTGCCAAGCGCTTACTTCGCTCGGATCGGCCAGCGTGCCGAACAGGCTGGCACCGAGCGCCTTGCTGGACATGCGCTGCCGCAGTTCAGCCAGCTGGTCGAAGCGTTCGCGGGAGACGGAGTCGAGTTGCTCGCGTATGCGGGTATGGGTCAGCGCCAGCGCGTCGAGAACTGCTGCTTTGCGCTGCAGCAGGATCTGCGCCGCACCGCGCGCAACCGCACCGCGGGCATCCGCGTCGAAGCAGAACGAGATGCGCTTGAAGAGGTCGCCCTGCGTTCCGCGCGCCGCCTCCAGCCGCTCCCGCTCGGTCCCCACCAGCAGCATGCGCTGCAGCTCCGGGGCCTGCGCCCGCGCGGCACGGTCGAAGGCGCGCTGCGCCGCGACCTTGTCCCCGATCGCCCAGTGCACCAGCGCCAGGTTGGCCAGCACGGTGGCGACGAATGGATGAGCGGTACCGCGCTGCCGTGTCCAAAGGCGCAACGCGAGTCGCATGCCATCCCGAGCCTCCTGGTAGCGCTTCAGGTGATAGTGCAGCAGCGCACGACTGTAAACCAGCCACGGGTATTCGTTGCCAAGGGCCTGCCGTGACCCCAGCGCGAGCGCCTCGCCGTAAAGCGCATCGGCGCGCGGGCTGTCATCCAGGTCGAAATGCAGCAGCGCCAGGTTGCCCAGCGCGCTGCCGAGCAGCTGCAGCCCGGCCGGCATGGACGGATTTCCGCGCGCACGCAAGTGCGCAATCGCGCGTTCGAACATCGAGGCTGCAGCCTGCTCAGCGCCCTTCCCGCGTGCACGCAGCGCCTTGCCGAAGTCGATCATCAGTTCGGCCGATTTTTGCGGATCGGCACGCGTAGTCTCGAGCGCACGCAGGAGGCCACTCTCGGCTGCCTCATGGTTGCCCTTGGCACTGTGCACATTGGCGAGCAGCTGCACCATCTGCAAGGCAGGCTCCGCAGCGCCGCCCGCGGTCACCTCCAGCAGGGCCAGCGCACGCGTGGCCAGGCGCTCGGCCAACCCGAGCCGGAAGCTGGCAAAGGCCTGCTTCGCAAGCGATGACAAGGCGACGGCGATCGGGTGATGGGCCGCGCCGATGCGCGAACCTCCCACCCGCAGCAGCATATCGACCAGTTCATCAGCGGATGCGTCGTCGCCCGTCTCGAGCAGCAGACCGACCAGGTTGACGAGGGGGACGCGGGCATTCCCTGTTTCGAGTGGCGCCACCTGCAGATGGAGGTCCAGCGCCCGCAGCAGACAGGCGCGGGCGCGCGACGCGTCACCGCGCTTGCGATACAGCACCCCCAGGTTGCCCAGCACGGTGGCTACATCGTCTCGGTACTTCGGGCCGGCCTTCTGTAGTGTAGCCAATGCCTGCTGCTGCAGCCCCTCGGCGCGGTCGAGCAGGCCGCGGCCCATGAGGACGGCACCCAGATTGTCTTCCGTGTACGCCACCGCGACCGGATGCCCAGACGCCCCCCGCTGGAGTAACAAAGCCTTCTCGAGATGGTCCTGCGCCGATTCCAACTCGCCAGCACGCTCGTCAAGCTGGCCCAGGTTGTTATGGATGCCCGCCAGCAGCACGTTGTCCTTCTGCCCGGTGCCGAGCAGGCCTTCCAACGCCCGTGTGAGTGCTCGGCGCGCCTCCACATCGAAGAACCGGTTGGAGAAGAACATGCCGAGCTGGTTGGCCGCGTCGGCATCAGCCACCGTCACCATCGCTGCAGACTCGACCTGCTCCAGCAACACCAGCGCCAACGCATGCGCCTCGTCAGCGCGCCCGCTGCGCGCAAGGCGCTCCAGCTCGCCGACCGCTTCTGGCAGGGGCTTGCGCACGGCTTCCAAGGGCACACCTCCGACTTCGATCGTCCGCCGGTGACTCACGATCTTCATTGAAGCAGCCGGGCTGCCGACCTTCAAGTTGCCGCTGGGTGATTGCGGCGGCGAACGCATCGCCTATAAATAAGCTATCGCTTCCGTGATGAATGGAGTTCAGCATGACGCCTTTCCCCGACCTGGTGATTCTGCTGCCCGGCATCACCGGCAGCGTACTGGCCAATGCCAGAGGCAAGGAAGTCTGGTCGCCTTCGGCCGGAGCTGTGTGGCGCGCCATCTCGAGCTTCGGTAATTCGATCGAGGACCTGGAGTTGGCCGGCGACGAGGTCGACGACGGTGTCACCGCTCCGCGCCTGGTGCCCGACGTGAGCATCGTGCCCGGGCTGGTCAAGATCGACGGCTACACGCGCATCACGAACTATCTGATCCAGCAGCTCGGTCTCGTCGACGGCCGGAACTTCCACGCCTTCCCTTACGACTGGCGGCGTGACAACCGCGTGGTCGCCCGTCGACTCGAGTCGCAGGCGATGGACTGGCTGAAGCACTGGCGCGCCAGCTCGGGCCATGCCGACGCGAAGCTGGTGCTGATCGGCCACTCGATGGGCGGACTGGTCTCGCGCTATTTCGTCGAATGCCTGGGCGGCTGGAAGGTCACCCGCACGGTGTTGACGCTGGGCACGCCGCACCGCGGCTCGTTGAACGCGGTGGGCTTTCTCGAGAACGGCATGAAGAAGGGCATCGGCCCGCTCGGCCTGGACTTGTCCCCGCTGTTGCGCTCACTGACCTCGGTCTACCAGCTGCTGCCGATCTACCCCTGCGTGGACAGCGGCACCGGCGTGTTGCAGCGCGTGGCCGATGCTGCAGGCGCCGGGATGTTGCCGCACGTGGATGCACAGCGGGCCACCGCCGCGCGCGCCTTCCACCAGGAGATCCAGGACGCCCAGGCGGCAAACATGAAGCTCGCCGCCTACGCCGGGCAAGGCCCCACCGTCGTGCCGGTGGTCGGCATCGAGCAGCCGACGGCGCAGTCTGCGCGCATGGACGCGGGCAGACTGACGCTACTGAACGAATACGAGGGTGAGGACCTTGGCGGCGACGGCACTGTGCCACGCGTATCGGGCACGCCGATCGAGCTGGGCGAGGCCAAGCGCGAGGTCTACGCCGCCGAGACGCACGGCGCGCTGCAGAACGCCGAGGGCACGCTGGCCAACCTGAAGGGCGTGCTCACCCGGGACCGCATCGACTTCCGCAAGTTTCAGCGCGCCGAGGACGCCACGATGCTGACGCTGGAACTCGACGACGTGGTGCTGCCCGGCGAGGCGCTTCGCGTGCGCGCCCGCCCGTCCGAGGGCAACCCGAAGATCCGCGTCAGCCTGGCGCCGCTGTCCGGTGGCGATACGCTGGACGAAGCACTCACACGAGATGCACAACCACGCTGGCAGGCCGGCGAGTTCGCGCTGGCGCCGGGCGTCTGGCGCGTCACCGTGCATGCCGAGGGCGCGACACCGGTCAGCGATCTCGTCGTCGTGGCGGCGTCATGAAGATCGGCTGGAGCACCGACTTCATCGTCGTCGACGGCGAGAAGTGCGCGGCCGACGAACTGAACCGCTTGCAGCGCTCGGGCGCCGAATGGGTGCTGGTCGAACGCGACCGTGGCAGCCTGCGCTATGTCTTCGGCCGCCACGAACTGCTGAAGTTGCCGCATCTGATCGCGCTCGTCGACCAAGGCGCCGATCTGACCGCCATGACGCTGAACGAGGCGCTGGGTCTGCGCGAAGGCATGGCCAGCGTGCCGGTGGTTCATAGCAGCGAGGTGCGCGAGTTGGCGTCGGACCCCGCGCGGCCAAGCGCGGCGCGCTTCGTGGAGATGGAGCGCGGGCATCCGGTCGCCGTCGGCGGCGCCGATGTCTTGCCCAGACCGAAGATGCGCAGCGCGCGCTCGGCATCGCCGCCGCCGCTCGGCACGAGCAGGGGCAGCGCACCGCCAGCCCCCCTGGCACCGGCCGGGCAGGCTGCCTCTCAGGCACCGGTCGACGACGAGGGCACGACGCCCGTGCGCTTTCCGTCGATCCAGCCCGATGGCGCGGTAAAGTCGGGCGCGCCGATCACGCTGATCGTGGACCTGCTGCGCGCGGAGGACGCGCAGACGCTGGGCGCGACGATGTTCCCGCAGCAGGCCGCCGACTGGGAGAAGTTCGAAGTCGAGGTGCTGCTGCAATCGCCCGCGATCGACTTCGATGAGGGTGGCCGTGGCAAGCTCACCGTGCACCGCAACGCTGCCAGCGTGGCCGCGCACGTTAACGGTCGGGTGCACCCGGGTCTGGCCGCCGGCACCCCGATCGATGTGAAGGCGAAATTTCTGATGGAGACGCGATTCTGCGGCGCTGCGGTGCGGCGGCTGGAGGTGGACGGCCAGCGCGCTGACGCGCCGCCGGCCGATGCGGGCCAGGGCGCCGTGCAGGTGGACAACGATGCCGAGAAGCCCGACCTGACGGTCTTCATCACCGTTTTCGACCGCGACGCTCCGGGCAGGCTGCATTGGCGCCTGGTGACCAGAACTTTTCCCGGGCTGCCGCCCAAGCTGGACGGCCTGGTCAACCTCGGGCAGAACCCGGCGGCCGAGGCCACGCTGCTCTTCAAGCAGTTCGCCAAGCTGGAGCGCGGCGCGCACTGCGAGGCGATCGAGGGCTTCGGCGAGGAACTCTGGCGCCGCGCCCCGGCGGAGTTCCAGGCTGCATACTGGGCACTGCACGACCACTACCGGCGGCCCCTGACGATCCAGTTCGTCAGCGACGATCCGCACCTGCCGTGGGAACTGATGAGCCCTTACCGCGACGGCGAGGTGCATGGCCCGATCGCGCTGAAGCATGCGGTGGCACGCTGGATCGGCCACTGGCAGGGCTACATGCCCAACCGCCTGCCAAAGGGTACCCTGGTCGCCATTGCGCCGCACTACAAGACCGCGAGCGCCCAGTTGTCGCTGGCCGAGGCCGCCGCACAGGGCCTGGTCGACAAACTCGGCGCCCAGCGCGTCGGCGGCACACGCCAGGCACTGCTCGCCCTGCTGGAGAAACCGCCTGCGGAACCGGTGGCCCTGCTCTATTTCACCGGCCACGGCGCTTTTGCGGCCGATGCGGCCGGCGCCTCACTCATCAAGCTCGAGGAGGGTGCCAACCTGTCTGCGGTCGAGGTCATGCGACAGCGGGTACTGCTCGGCGAACGCTTTGGCACCGTGGTCTTCCTCAACGCCTGCGAGGTCGGTGCCACCGCCAGCGTGCTGGGCAACGTGGGCGGCTGGGCCGATGCCTTCCTGTCGCGCAAGTTTGGCGCCTTCATTGCGCCGCTGTGGGCGATCGACGAGGAGGATGCCAAGCAGGTCACCGAGGAACTGATGACCCGCATCGTCACCGAACACCAGCCGATGGGCGCGGCATTGCGCGACCTGCGCAGCAAACACGGAGCGGTGTCGCCGACCTTCTATTCCTACCTGCTGTACGGCGACGTCACGGCCCGCCTCGGCACCGCCTGATGCCGGGGCCCGTCGTGGTGGGCCCTGGGTGCTCCAAGGGCGCGCGCCAGCCTGGCCAACATCCGCGCCGTGGTTAACCGCAAGTCGCCTTGTTGTATCATCGCCGCGGCTTGAGGCCGATGGGTCGCCAACGCCCAGATTGGCCCGAGTCGTATTGCTGACGGTGTTTTTCGCGGCATCGAGCGAGATGCCGGAACCCCTGTGAACGCGGGTCCCTCACCTGTTTTTCGATTCCAGGTGACACCCTTACCTGCGATGTCGGCAGCGGCGGTTGGTGGACGCTTGCTGCGCCTCTGCCGCCTTCAGGCCGCCCCTGCTCCCTCTTCGCCCGGTCCCGCCCCATGCCCCGCTACGCCCATGTGCTGTTCGACCTCGACGGCACCCTGATCGACTCCGCCCCCGCCATCCTTGCCAGCTACCGCGACGCCTTCGCCGCCAGCGGGCGCAAGCCGGTGATCGCGATCGACGACAGCATCGTCGGTCCGCCCTTGCTCGAGACCCTGCGCATGCTCGCCGGCACCGCCGAGGCGTCGGTGATCGACGCCCTCGCTGCTGCGTTCAAGGCGAGCTACGACAGCACCGGCTACCGCCAGACCACGGCCTATGCCGGCGTTGACGCGATGTTGCGCCGCCTGGCCGACGCCGGCTGCACGCTGTCGATCGCGACCAACAAGCGTCTGCTGCCGACGCGGCTGATCCTCGAGCATCTGGGCTGGAGCGGGCATTTCGCCGCGGTGTACGCGCTCGACCTGTTCGAGCCCCGGCTGCCGCACAAGGCGGCGATGATCGCGCGCCTGTTGCAGGACCGCGGCATCGCGCACGACCAGGCCGTGTATGTGGGCGACCGCAGCGAGGACGGCGAATCGGCCGACGCCAACCGCCTGCCCTTCATCGCTGCGACTTGGGGCTACGGCAGCCTGGGCGCAACCGAGATGGCGCCCCACTGGCGCGCGGCGGCGACACCGGTCGCGCTCGCCGCGGAGATCCTCACCCGCGGCTGAGCGCCCGCCGGTCTAGCGCTGGGCGGCGATCAGGCGCTGCAGGTACTCGACCGGAATCGCGTAGCTGATGCCCGAGGGGTCCGACAGCACGCTCTCTTTGGTGGACTTCACGAACACCATGTTGAGCACGCCGATCACCTCACCGCTGGCCGGGTCGTAGAGCGGGCTGCCGCTGTTGCCGGGGTAGGCGGTGGCGTCGAGCTGATAGACGCGAAATGCATCCCTGGCCAGGCGGCGGATCAGCGCTGGATTGAGATCGCGCGAGTTGGCCTGCGGGATGGCGATCGGCGTGATCGCGGAGACGATGCCGCGATGGGTGACCGGGGTCATGCCAAGCACAGCGCCGATCGGAAAGCCCGTGAAGGCGACCTCCTGCCCTTCGCGCACGCTCGCGTCCGCAGCGAGTCGCAGCGGCGGCAGCGGCGCGCCGCCCTCGAGCCGCAGCAGCGCGAGATCCTGCCCCCGCTCGGTGGCGACAATGCGCACCGCACGTACCGCGCCAGTGAGGTCGTCGCCAGGGAGGACGACGACCAGCGTCTCCATCTTCGCGCTATCGACCTGCTCGGGTACCACATGCGCATTGGTGGCGACGAGGGTGCCGTCGCCGACCGCGAAGCCGGTGCCGCGAAACACGAAGGCGGGACTGCGGGTGCGCTGGTAGGTGCCGACGGCGACCACCGAGGGCTTGACGCGCGACACCGTCGAGACGAGGTCGGCGTGTGCGGCGGGAGCCAGGGCCATGGTCAGCGCTGCGGCCAGCGCGCGCGCCAGCAGCCGGCGTCGCGCCGGCATTGGAAGGAGCGCGCTCATGTCTCGTTTTCTTCCTGGCGCGCAAGGCGCAGCTTGCGCAGCATGGGGCTTGGGCCGACCACACGGCTGTCGTAGGGATGGCGGTCCTGACCGACGTGGCGCAGGATGCGTTCGACGTAGGCGCGGGTCTCGCGGTAGGGCGGCACGCCAAGGTGACGGTCGACCGCGCCCTCGCCGGCGTTGTAGCCGGCGGCCGCGAGCGCGATGTCACCCTCGAAGTAGGCGAGCAGCCAGCGCAGGTAGGCGAGCCCGCCGCGGATGTTCTGCTCGGGGTCGTAGGGTTTGCTGACGTTGAAGCGCAACGCGGTGTCGGGAATCAGCTGCATCACCCCCATTGCGTTCTTGGGCGAAATCGCCTCGGGGTTGAGCGCCGATTCGGTGAGCCCGATCGCAAGCGCGAACTCGGGACGCACGCCGTACTTGGGCGCGAGCTCGGCGAGCATGCGCGCAACGGCCTGGCGCGCCGGAGGCAGGCGCGCAATCAGCGCCTCGACCGGCCAGCGCTGGACGATCTGGCTCGACGGGGTGTGCAGGCATTCGGGCACGGCGCCGGTGTATTCGCCGGTGTAGCGCAACAGGCGCGCGGCGTGCTCGTCGCCCCTGGCCGCAGCCATCGCGAACAGCGTGCCGGCGAAGGCATCGTTGCGCTCGACGCCGCGTCCGTTGGCGTACATCCAGCCGAGCGCGTACATGCCCTGCATGTCGCCGAGCCGGGCCGATTCGCAATACAGCAGCGCGGCATAGGCCTGATCACGCGGCACGCCCTCTCCGTGCTCGTAACCGAGCGCCTCGGTGGCGAGATAACGTGCCTGCTCGGCGAGCGCGCGCTCGAAGGTGCCCTCCTCGGCGGCAGGAGCGGGCGCACTCCAGGCGAGTGCCAAAGCAAGGCCAAGTGCGCGGCGGGTGCAGCGGAGCTTCCGCGACACCTCCCGGCCGTGCGATGTGCGGTGCGTTTTCGCGTTCATGCTTCTTTATCGCACAAGCTGCAGGCGGCTGCCACCGCGAGTCGGACAGACCAAGCGATGGCCTGCGGGCTCAGAGGCCCGCCTGCAGCGCGCGCGCCTCCTGGTGCAGCGGCGTACCGTCCTTCAGGCGTGGCATCAGCGCCTCCAGGCGGGTGCGCGCCTCGTCCTTGAGGCCGGCCTTCACCAGCGCCTTCGACAAGTTGAGTTGAAGCGGCAACAGATCGGGGCCGATCGAGACCGCACGCCGCAAGTTGGCCAGCCCCGCCTCGATCTCTCCGCGCTCCATCTGGATGGTGCCGACGGTATCGACGATCGCCGCGTTGTCAGGGGCAAGGCGAAGAGCCTGCTCCGCGTATTCGAGCGCTCTGGGATCCTTCGCTTCATTGGCCGCCCACGCGAGGTTGTTGAGGATGAGTGCGTTTTGCGGCGCCATCTCGTGTGCGCGCCCGAAGAGCTTGACCGCTTCGGCGTAGCGCTTTTCGGCGAGCGCGACCTCGCCGAGATACCCGCGCAGGGCGAGATCGGTCGGATTGGCCTTGAGCCACTCGGTGGCCATGCGGTCGGCATCGGCGCGGCGGTCGGCACGCAAGAGCGCGGCATGAAGGCGGACCGCCGCCAGTCCGCCGCCTTTGCGATCGACCGCCTTGCGATAGGCCGCCGCCGCCTCGGCCCACTTGCCGCCGACAGCTTGAAGGTCGCCTTCGAGCAGGTAGCCGGCAGGACGATCGGCCTGGCGCAGCTGGGTGTCGCGCGCCAGCTTCAGGGCACCGTCGCGGTCGCCGCGCTCGACCAGCAAGGCGATCAGGCGCTGCTTGGCATCGATCAGGTCGGGCGCCACGGTCAGGGCCTTGCGCAGCGCCTGCTCCGCAGCGGCTCCGTCCTTCAGCGAACGGTGCACATCGGCGAGCGCCACCAGCGGCATCGGCGCCCCGGGCTGCAGCGCGACGAGGCGATTGAGCGCCGAGATCGCCTGCTGGCTGTCGCCGGCAGCGAGCTGCGCGCGCGCCAGCGCGTCGAGCGCCCGTGGATCGTTCTCGTGGGCGGAGGCGATCTTCTGGGCCACCTGCAGCGCCTGAGCTGCCTGCTGCTGCTGCAGGTGATGCTGGACGATCGCCAGGTTGGGGACGACCGCGCCGGGCGAGGCCGCCTCGGCGCGCTCGAGGGTCAGGAGCACCTCCGCCGGGGGCGCGCCGGTCGCGCGCTGGATCTCGGCCAGGGTCAGCAGCGCCTCGACGCTCTTGGGGTCACGATCCACGACCGCCTTGATGCGCGCGACGGCATCCGCCGATTTGCGCTCGGCGAGGTCGAGGCGAGCGAGGTTGACCGCCGCAGCGAGGTAGCCTGGCTGGAGCGCGAGCGCCTTGTCGAAGGCTGCGCGGGCGGCGGGGACATCCCGCCGCGCCAGCATGAGACCGCCACGCAGGTTGTACACGAGCGCACTGTTGGGTTGCTTGCGTTCGAGCTCGGCCTGGGCGGCGAGAGCCTTGTCGGTTTCGCCGCGCCGCAGGTGTGCCATCACCAGGGCGAGATCCGCCTGGATGCCACCCTCGTCCATCCGCGAGGCGCTCGCAAGATCGGAGAATGCAGCGTCGACGTCGCCACCCGCCATGCGTGCAACGCCCAGCCGCGTGAGCGCGCGCGCATCCTCGGGTGCTGCCTTCGCCGCACGCTCGAAATGCTCCTCGGCGCGCTCGAAGTCACCGTTGGCGACGAACACCTGGCCCGCCAGGCCAAGCAGGCGCGCACTGGGCTGGGGTGCCTGCAGCAAGGGTTGCAGCATGTCGAGGGCGCGCTTCGGGTCGCCCGTGGCAAGATGCGAGACGACGAGCGCCTGGCGCGCCATCGTGCTGCCGGGTGCCCGTTGCAAGACCCGCTCGAGGTGGTTTCGCGCGAGAGCGTGCTCGTTCAGCCGCACCAGCACCGTGCCGGCCAGCAGGTCGGCCTGAAGGAACTGCGGCGCGTCCTTGAGCACCAGCATGAGACCATCACGCGCCTCGGTCAGCCGGTTCTCACGAAAATCGACCAAAGCCTGCAGATAGCGCGTCGAGGGATGAGCGGCGGCAACCGCCTTCATCGCCTGCAGCGCCTTGTCGGCTTCGTCCCTTGCGCCCTGACGCAACAACTGGCTGACCAGCGCAAAGTGATACTCGATCGCCTTGGGGACCAGCCGCACCGCCGCGCGCATTTCGGCGATGCCCTGCTCGACAGCGCCCCGCGCGATGAGCAGTTCCGCCAGCATCGAGCGTGCTTCAGCCAGCTCGGGCGCGCGCTTCACAGTGTCGACCACGAGCTCTTCGGCCTTCGTAGCGTCCCCCTTGATCAGGGTGGTCCGCGCAAGACCAAGGCGCGCGCCGTGCTCGTCGGGATTGGCAGCGAACGCCCGCTCGTAGGCGCTGTGGGCCTTGTCGACATCCCGCTTCATCAGGTGTGCATCGCCAAGGGCAACGAGCACCACGGCACGCACCGCAGGATCGTCGATCCGCGGATCGGCGTATTCGGTCAGAAGCTTGTCGAGCTCACCCGCCTTCAACAAGGCCGGTGCCAGTTCGCGTGCGACCTCGTCGCGTGCGTAGCCCAACTCCTGGGCGCGCTGGAACTCCTTCACCGCGCCTGCGACATTCCCCTGGCGAGCATTGATGCGACCAAGCAGAAAACGCGCCTCAGCCATGTTGCCGTTGGCCTGCAGGGCGTTCTTGAGCTGGATGCTCGCCGCATCGAAATCCTTGTTCTCGATGTAGGTCTTGGCCGAGGCGAGCATTTGCTCGGGCGTCTCGCCACACCCTGCGAGCAGGAACGCCGAAAGGGTCGCAGCGGCGACGCCGCGGGCGTGCGCAGACCAGCGCGGGGGACGATTGGCAGAGCGATTTTGGCTCACGAAGCATTCTCCTTCTTGAGGCCGAAGCGGCCGAGCAGGTCGTAAAGGGATGGCCGACTGACCCCGAGGATCTCGGCGGCGCGGGCGATATTGCCGTTGGTGCGCGCGATCACCTTGAGCACGGCGGTGCGCTCGGCCTCCTCGCGCACATGACGGAGATTGAAAATCGACAGGTCCTCGTCGGCAACGGCCAGGCCGAGGTCTACCGCGGTGATGCAGTCGCCATCGGCCATGATGACCGCGCGCTTGATGCAGTTCTCGAGTTCGCGAACGTTACCCGGCCAGCGGTGGGCCTCGATCGCGGACAGGGCGTCGTCCGAGATCATCGGCGTACGGCGACCGTTATCCTTGGCAAAGCGCTGCGCGAAGGCGTGCGCCAGATAGGTCGCATCGCCGTCGCGGTCACGCAGGGGCGGAATCTCGATCACGATCTCGGCCAGCCGGTAATACAGGTCTTCGCGGAACGCGCCGGCCTGGATCTGTGCCTTGAGGTCACGGTGGGTGGCGCACACGATGCGCACATCGACCGGTATTTCTTCCCGCCCGCCGACGCGCTCGATCATGCGCTCCTGCAGGAAGCGCAGCAGCTTGGCCTGCAGCGACAGCGGCAGATCGCCAATTTCGTCGAGGAAGAGCGTGCCGCCGTGAGCGGTCTCGATCTTGCCCGGGGTCTGCTTGACGGCGCCGGTGAAGGCGCCCTTCTCGTAACCGAAGAGCTCGCTCTCGAGCAGCGCATCGGGGATGGCCGCGCAGTTGATCGCCACGAAACGCTCGCGCGCGCGCGGCGACATGACGTGCAGGCCGCGGGCGAGAATCTCCTTGCCGGTGCCGCTCTCGCCGAGCAGCGCAACCGTTGCCGACGCCGAGGCGAGCTTCTCGATCGTGCGGCAGATCTTCAGCATGCCGGGATCGCGGGTCAGCAGTCCGGACAGCGGGCTGCCCTCGAGCGCAGAGAGGCGCACGTTCTCGATCTGCAGGTCGTGCATGCGGAAGGCGCGTTCAATGGTGAGGTTCAGCAGTTCGGGCTCGAACGGTTTGGCAAAGAAATCGTAGGCCCCCAGACCGACTGCCTTGACCGCGTTCTCGCGGTCGTGCTGCCCGGTCAGCACGATGACCTTGGTGTCGGGGGAGAGGGTCAGGATCTCGCGCAGCAGCTTGAAGCCCTCACTTACGTCGTCCGGGGCCGGTGGCAGGCCGAGGTCCATGGTCACCACCGCCGGCTCGTGCTTGCGCAGTTGCGCGATCGCACTTTCACGGTCGCCCGCGACCACCGTCTCGCAGGCATCGAACGCCCAGCGCATCTGCTTCTGCAACGCCGGATCGTCCTCCACGATCAGAAGGGTGCGCTGCTTGTCGGATGTCGAATTCACTGTCTATTTGCCCATCGCGATAGGTTGTTCGGGCTCGCGCCGGATGCAGGGGAGTTCGATGGTGACCCGTGTGCCGTGGCCAACCTCGCTGTCGTAGTGCAGCGTCCCGCCGATCTCCTCGAGATACTGGCGGGTCTCGTAGACCCCGATTCCCATGCCACTCGACTTGGTGGTCTGAAACGGGCGGGACAGACGCTCGCGGACGAATTCGGGGCTCATTCCACAGCCCGTATCCTCGACGATCACCCTTGTCCGCCCGCCACCAGCCGGCGTGAGCGTCAAATGCACCTTACCATCGTGCGGCGTGGCCTCCAGTGCATTTTGCACGACGTGACCGACGATTCTTTCGAGCCTCTGCGGGTGCGCGCTGACCTCGACAATTGCGCTGCCATCGATCGCGAGCTCGACCGCCGGCAGCCGGCCACGCTTGAGGTCGCAGACCTCCTTGAGCAGCGCAGCGAGGTCGACCGCACGCGGCGGATCGATCGAGCGCTTCTCCTGCAGTTGCGTCATGAGGCCGCGCATGCGCGACTCCACGTGCGCAACCGTATCGAGCATGTCCTGCTGGAATTCGGGGTTGTCCCCGTGTCGCTGCGCATTCTTGAGCATCAACGAGAGCTGGGCCACGAGGTTCTTGAGATCGTGCACGACGAAGGCCGACATGCGATTGAAGGAGTCGAACTTGCGGGCCTCGAGCAGCGCCTCTGCAGCCAGCATGCGGTCGAGGTAGCCTGCGGCCTGGCGTTGGGCGGTCTTGAGCAGATCGAGCACTTCCCAGTCGATATCGAACGGTGTGCGCGGCGAACTGAGCACGACGAAGCCGATCAGGCGCTCGGCCGTCTGCAGCGGAATCACCAGCCAGGCGTCGTCGAGCCGCGACAGCCACTCGGGCAGCACGAGGCGCTCGTAGCGACCGGGTCGGGCGCGATACTCCTCCAGATTGATCACCCAGCCGGTGTCGGACAGAAACCGGCACAGCGGTGAGTCGAGCGACTCGACCGTCTCCATCGCCGCATGATTCAGGCGCGAGTGGAACACGCAGTTGCCGTAGCTGTCCGCCAGCCACAGTCCTCCCCCAGGGCTCTCGACCAGGTCGGACAGGGCCTTGATGACCGACTGACCGAGATCGAGGCTGCGATCGGCCGAGGAAAGCGCCTGGGTGAATCTCAGCCACTCGGCGCGGTAGTCGTAACGGTACGAAAACAGGTGCTTGCTGATGAACACGCGCAGGCGCGCCCGCACCGCGCCCGAAAACAGCAACGCACCAAGCAGCACGAGGCCGGCAAAAAGCAGCGCCATCTGCAGCGCACGTCCCCAGTCTCCGCCGAAGTAGCGCACGTAATAGGCGGCGCCGGCAATCACCATGAGATAGAGCCCGGCACCGGCAAGGGCGGTCGAATGGAAGACCATCTCGCGCGACACCGACATGCGCAGGGTCCATGAAGGACTGCGCGTGCCCGCCAGCGCGATCAACGGAATCAGCAAGGCGTGGGCGATCCCCCTGGTCGCCCAGACATCGAGGTCGATGCGCGAGAACAGCAGCGCATCGGCAAAGAGGTAGAGCTCGAAGATGTAGCCGGCCGCCAGCGCAAGGCAGAGCGGCTTCAGGCCCCATCGCGAAACCGAAGGCATGCCGCGATAGAGCTGTTCGACCAGCATCAGGCCGACGACCGCATGTGCCAGCCACGCCACGATCGCAGGCTGGATGGGCAAGGCGCTCGCCAGGCCCCCCATCTCGAGTCCGAGTGCGACGATCTGGGCGCTGACCGCCAAGGCCGCCGCGAGCGCAGGCCAACGCGACCAACGCCCCCACAACGGCCGCGAGAGGACGATCAGGAATGCGTACCAACCCGCACTGCGCAGGATGTCGAGAACGACTGACGCGAAACCGACGAGCGGCGCCGCACCGCGCGCCTCGAAGGCGGAAAACGCCGCCCACAGGGCTGAGATCGCAACCGCGCCGAACAACACGCCGCCCGGCAGCGCCCCACGCCACGCATGAAAGATGTACAGCGCGAAGAACAAATAGGCGGCGGCGGCAACCCCATAGCTCCAGATCGCAACCTCAGCCACAAGAACCTCCCTCGTCCCTCAACGGCGGCGTACCGCGCGCCCGCACGAAAACCTGCACCGCGAGGTGATACGCACGGATCAGTGCGCCCCCTCTCCGGTCAGCACGACGCGGACGGTCTCGAACAGCACAAGGGTATCGAGGATCAGGGAATGGTTCTTCACGTAGTAGAGGTCGTACTGAAGCTTTTCAGCCGCGTCATCCACCGAGGCACCGTACTGGTAACGAACCTGCGCCCAACCCGTGACGCCCGGCTTGACGCAATGGCGCACCGCATAAAACGGAATCTGCTGGGTGAGCTGGTCGACGAAATACGGACGCTCCGGACGCGGCCCGACAAGACTCATGTCACCGCTCAGGACGTTGAGGAGCTGCGGCAGCTCGTCGATCCGCAACTTGCGTATGAGGCGTCCGACGCGCGTCACACGATCGTCATTCGACGTCGCCCATCGCGGCTTGCCATCCTTCTCGGCGTCACGACGCATGCTGCGGAACTTGATCACCCGGAAGGGACGCCCGCCCCGCCCCACACGTTCCTGCGCATAGAAGACTGGCGCACCATCTTCAAGCACGATCAGCAGGGCGGTGAAAAGCATCACCGGCAGCGCAGCGAGCAACAGCGCGCTCCCCACGATCAGATCGAAGCAACGCTTCACGAAAGTGCGCGTCCAGCCCTGGCGGAAGCCGTCGCCATAGATCAGCCAGCTCGCACGCAGAGAATCCAGGCGAATCTGACCCTGCACGCGCTCGAAGAAGGTCGACAGGTCGACAATCCGCGCTCCTGCCAGCTTGCAGTCGAGCAGTTCGCGCAAGGACAACACCCCTCCACGCCGCTCGCGCACCGCCACGATCACTTCATCCACCCGAAAATTCCGAACCACCTCGAGCAGACTGCCTGGAGGCAGGACCTCGCCCGCCTCGACTTCGATCTTCTCGCTCCCGCTCACCGGCAGAAAACCCACGACCTCCACGCTTCGCTGCAACGGCCGGGTCAGGTCCTGATGGACCATGCGCGCGTCGCGCCCAGTACCCACAATCAGCACGCGCGGCACGAACAGCGCGGAGGCCTGACGCTGGTTGACCAGAACGCGCGTCAGCAGCAGAAAGCAGAGCAGCATCAGGACACTGATCTGCAGCGAGTGCGGCGCGATTTCCGACCACGGAAGCAGACCGAAGACGAGGTACGCGACCGGGACGCTCACCGTCAGCGACAGCGCCACGCGCGCAAACGCTTGGCGATGAGAGCGCTGATAGACGGGCCGATACAGCCCCATGGCGGCATTGAGGGCGATCATGCAAGCCGCGAAGGTCAGGGCGGATGGGATGCAGACTGCCCAGTCGACACCCGCGGGTGCTACCAGCAAGGCTACGGCAGCGAGCACGACCGCAAACAACATCAATGCATCAAACAGCACCTGCTGCAGGGTGTGCGTGGGAAGGTAGTGGCTGAAAACCTTCAACATCGGGAAGCCTCTGCAATCACTTTGGAAGAAGGAGACGCACGGCATCTCCGGGCTGTACGGACGGACTGTCTGAAATCCCTGTACGGCTTCAGCTTAGACAATCACCGTTGACGAGAGCGTGACGCACCTCACACCGAAGGTCAGCCGGCCATAGAACCACAACCCGGTGCGTAAGATTGCACGGAGCCTGGCGAGGCTCCTGCATCGATTCCGCAGTGCAACAATCGCAGTTGATTTTAGCATGCGAAGGTTGTAGCGTCGGGCCATCGGCACCGACCGATCAACACAAGGAGAAACCCATGAGCGGCACCCAACGCGACTTCAGCGAAGTCTACGGACTCAACTTCGAAGATCTGTTCGTCGGCAGAACCGCCTCTGCTTCACGCACCGTCAGCGAAGCGGACATCCTCATGTTTGCGGGCGTTTCCGGCGACACCAACCCCGTCCACCTCGACGAGGAATTCGCGGCGAGCACCATGTTCGGCGGCAGGATCGCCCACGGCATGCTCTCGGCCGGCCTGATCTCTGCCGTCTTCGGCACCCGCCTGCCGGGCCCCGGCTGCATCTACTTGTCCCAGACGCTCAAGTTCAAGGCGCCGGTGAAAATCGGCGATACAGTGGTTGCACGCGTGACGATAAAGGAGTTAAAAAACGAGAAACGTCGCGCCCTCTTCTCCACCGTCTGCACGGTCGGCGACCGAGTTGTCCTCGACGGAGAGGCCGAGATTCTCGTCCCGGCGCGTAGCTGATTCAAGCGGCCGAATTACCGGGGGCTCGATGACTGCCCCCGGATTTCTCCCGGCTCCTGACGCGGCCTCCCCGAGTTCGACAGCTACGTGCGCAAGCGCTTGTTGTTGCTGGCGGAAACTTTCAAAAATGCCACTACAACAGCGCCAACTGCTCCGGCGCAGCTGGCTTTTCTGCCCCTAAGCCATTGAGCACCTCGTTCTGTTCGGTGCTGAGCGGCGCCGACACCCCCACCACCGGCTCGCCGCCGTTCAGGCGCACGCGGTGATGCTGGGGCGCTGCAACTGTTCGAGCGCCCGCTCGGGCGTGTAGCCCGCGTCGGCGGCCTTGAGTCGGCTGCGCATCACCGGCTCGGGGATCAGCACCATGAAGCAGATCGACGCGCGCGGAGCCGCTCGGGCAGGCGGTGATACCGTGTAGATCTCGGACTTGAGCACGTTGAAGCCGCGCTCAATATCGACGAGCGACTTGTAGCGCTGAATCACATATGTGCGAACAGCCCCTCGGCGTTGTTCACCAGCAGCAGCTTGCCGTCCATCATACGGAGCCCGCGCGTGTGCTGACGGCGCCATGGGGCAACGGGCGAAAATCGGGGGGGGGGACTGTCGAACCGCGGGGCCTCAGGTAGCGTCACGCACTCAGGGCCTCCGCACTCGAAACGCATATTAGGAAAGGGCATTTCCTTCGGGTAATCAATGTATTGAGCGAAGCGTCCAAAAGACTCCTCTTCGCTGGAGTCGTAAGCGCTCCACAAACCCCATCCTTCCCCGAGCCCGCTACGCTGTGATCAAC
>JBEOKH010000584.1:0-1591 GCA_040275625.1 Thauera sp.
CCTTCTTGTTTCTGGCGCTGTGCGACAGGAGCTTTTTTGCGCCGGCCTCGGGGCACGGCAAAGCCGCGCCGGATCGCGGTCCGAGCGTGGCGGGCTTATAGGGAGCGGGCGCGCGCGAGTCAATCAGGAGAGCGGAACCGGACCGCGCCGGCAACCATGCGGCGCGCGCGCATTTGGCATGCCGCGTGGAATGCCCTATTTTCGGGCGGCAGTGAACCGGCGACGCCCGACGGATCGTAACAGTCCGACCACGCCGGCCGAGAGGAACGCCGTTTGACCACCATATTGCAGGGCCGATCGGACGCGGAAACGCCCGCGGAAGACGCGGCGGGCGCCGCGACCGCGCAGCGCTCGCGGCGGTCCGTGCCGTTCGGGCGCGGCCTGTCGACCAAGCTCCTGCTGCTCACCATTCTCTTCGTGCTGCTCGCCGAGGTGCTGATCTTCCTGCCATCGATCGCCAATTTCCGGCTGAACTGGCTGGAGGAACGGCTGGGCACCGCCGCCGCCGTGTCCGTCGTGCTGGTCGACAGCGAGCCGATCGACCTGCCGCGGGCCGTCCAGGACCAGGTGCTGATGGCGATCGGCGCCAAGGCCATCGCGGTGCGCGACGAGGGCACCTCTCGCCTGCTGGTCGTGGCCGAGATGCCGCCGGCGGTCGACGAGCACATCGACCTCGCGGCGATCGGCCCGCTCGACGCCGTGGCGGATGCGCTGGACACGCTGTTCTCCGGCGGAGACCGCATGCTGCGCGTATTCGGCAAGGTCGGCGACAGCGACAAGGAGTTCGAGCTGGTCATTCCCGACCAGCGCCTGCGCGCCGCCATGCTCGCCTACTCGCGCAACGTCTTCTTCTTCTCGCTGCTGATCTCGCTGTTCACGGCGGCGCTGGTCTACACCGCGATCAGCCGGATCATGATCCGGCCGATCAAGGCGATGACGAACTCCATGCTGGCCTTCTCGCGGGCGCCCGACGATCCGGCGCGCATCGTGACGCCGGAGGACCGCGCCGACGAGATCGGCATCGCCGAGCGCGAGCTCGCCGACATGCAGTCGAGCCTGCAGACCATGCTGGCCGAGCAGAAGCATCTCGCCGATCTGGGGCTCGCGGTCTCCAAGATCAACCACGACATGCGCAACATGCTGGCCTCGGCGCAGCTGCTTTCCGACCGGCTGCAGGAGGTGCGCGACCCCAGCGTGCAGGCGTTCGCCCCGAAGCTGGTGCGCGCGCTCGACCGCGCCGTCGCCTATTCCGAGGGCGTGCTCGCCTATGGCCGCACGCAGGAGCCACACCCGTCGCGGCTGCGGCTGCGGCTGCGGCTGCTGGTCGACGAGGTGCAGGAACTGCTGGGCATAGACGCGGCCGGCGGCATCGAATTCGTCAACGAGGTCGATCCCGGCTTCGAGATCGACGCCGATTCCGAGCAGCTCTTCCGCATCCTCACCAACCTGTCGCGCAACGCCGTTCAGGCGATGTCGTCCGATACCGGGAGCGCGGTGGTGCGCCGCCTGGCCATCTCGGCCGAGCGCAACGGCAGCGTCAGCCGCATCCTGGTCGCGGATACGGGTCCCGGCCTGCCGCAGAAGGCGCGCG
>JBEOKH010000585.1:0-7383 GCA_040275625.1 Thauera sp.
CTGGCCTGTTGCCTGCACTCGAGGCTGGATTCCTCGCCAACGCGGGCGCTGACTGGCGGATCCTGCTCATGCGCCCGGGCGCCGCCCCGCTCGAGGCGCTGACCGAGGCCCTGCTCGGACCAGGCGTCCTCAGCCCCGACGGCGGCGTACCCGCCCACGCCTTCGCGGCAGCCGAACTGCGCCGCGGGCCGCTGGGCCTGCTGCAACTGCTGCGCGACACGCACCTGCCGGCGCACAGCAATCTGCTGCTGGTCGTGGACCAGTTCGAAGAGATCTTCCGCTTCCGCAGCGCCACCCACCGCGACGAAGCCGACGCCTTCGTCGACCTGCTGCTGCACTCGGTCGAGCAGCGCGACTTTCCGCTGTATCTGGTGCTGACCATGCGCTCCGACTACATCGGCGCCTGCGCACGCTTTCGCGGTCTGCCCGAAGCCCTCAACGACAACCAGTTCCTGACCCCACGGCTGACGCGCGAACAACTCGGCATGGCGATCGACGGACCGGCGCGCGTGTTCGGCGGCGTGGTCGAACCGGAGCTCGTGGCCACGCTCGAAAACGAGGTCGGTGACGATCCCGACCAGCTCCCGCTTTTGCAGCACCTGCTGATGCGGCTGTGGGAACAGGCCTCACGGGAAGGCCGGCCGCCGCGGCTCACGCTCGAGCTCCTTGGCAAACTGGGCGGGCTGCACGGCGCCCTCGAGCAGCATCTGGAGGAACTCTTCAGCACGCTCACACCGGAGCAGCAGGCGATCGCCGCGGGGCTCTTCAAGGCGGTGACCGGCGGTGACCACAATGCGCGCGACCTGCGCCGCCCAGCCTGCCTCGGCGAGGTCGCGTCGGCCATCGGCACCGATGCGGCCAGCCTTGGCGAAGTGATCGAGGTGTTCCGCGCGCCGGGCCGCAATTTCCTGATGCCCCCGCCCGGGATCGCGCTCGCCGCCGATACCCGGCTCGACATTTCGCACGAGTCGCTGATCCGCCAGTGGCCGCGGCTGCGCGCATGGGTCAGCACGGAAAGCGACGATGCGCACACCTTCCTCGAGCTTCGGGCACGGGCCCGGCGCTGGGCGCAGAGTAGCCGCGACACCGCCGAACTCGCCACGCGCAACGACCTGCGACGCGCGCTCGCCTGGCGCGCGCGTGGCACCACGAATGCCGCATGGGCCGCGCGCTACGCGCCGATCGACACCGACTACGACCTGACGCTCGAGTTCATCGAAGCGAGCGCGACAGAGGACCGCCGCCAGCGCGACGAGAAGAACGCCGCGCTCGAACGCGAAGCCGCGATGGCCGGCAAGCTGCTGCGGCTGTCGGGCGTCCTCGGCATCCTCGGCGCCCTGGCCGTCCTGTTCGCCATCTTCGCGTTCCTCGCCAAGGAAGAAGCTGAGGCACGCAAGGCGGAGGCCGTGGCGAGCAAGGAGCAGGCCGAGGAAAGCAAGGAACGGGAACGCGCGCTCGCCCTCGCCGCCGACGCACGGGCGGCGTACTTCACGGGTGCCCCGCGAGCCCTGCACAGCGCCCTGCTGGCCGTGCTCGCCAATCCGGCGAACGCCGACGCCGTCACCACGCTGCGCCGTGCCACCGGCTCGCCGGTCCGCGTCCACACGACCGAACTGCGCGCAGCGGGGAACGCGTCGCCGCGCGCCACGGGCGATGCTTTTTCGCGTCGGTTCGCGCTCGGCATGGCGAGCTTCGACCAACAGGGCACGAGAATCGCGATTCCCGTGACGATGGGCGCCGAGCTCCGCTCGCTTGAGCCGGGCGCACCGGCTGTAGCGCTTACCGTGCCCGGCGACAGCGACTCGACGGTACGCGCGGCACGTTTCCTGCCGCCCGCGAGCGAGCGGATCTTCACCGTCCATGCCGACGAGATCGTCCGCATCTGGCGCGCGCACGACGGCGCAGCGCTGCACGCAGTCGACCATGGCGGTGGCCGGATCACGACGGCCGAGCCGGACGCGGCGGGTACACGCCTGGTGACCGCTGGCCGCAACGCGCAGGGCGATGGCGAGGCCCGGCTGTGGGACCTGGGCAATGGTCAGCGCATCGACGTCGGCCCGCTCAAGTACGCCGACGACGCCATCGTCCATGCGGTGTTCACCCCGGACGGCAAGCAGGTCCTGACCCTGGCCGCGGGCGGTTATGTCACGGTATGGGATGCCGCCACCGGCGTCGCGCTGAAGGAACTCGCGTTCGAGCGCACCGTCGGCGAGTCCGGCAGCGCCTCGGAGCGGCGCACCTCGAACTGCAACGAGGCCGTCAAGGCCGGCATCAGTTTCAGCCCCGACAAACATACCCTCGCAGTGCTCGACCACGCCGGCCGTGGCACCCTGTTCGACGCCGCCACGTACGCGCCACGCACCGGCTGGCAACTGCCGGCCCACGAGCGCTTCTGCTCGATTGCCTGGAACCACAACGGCTCGCGCCTCGCGGCGGCGACCAGCGACGGGCGGGTCAGGATCTGGGACGCGCTTCTGGGCCGTCGCCTGCCGGCCTTGCCGAAAAACGCGGACTGGGCGCAAACCGTCGTCTTTCACCCGAAAAACGCTTACGTCCTGCTGACCTCGGGCGGAGAGCGTGGGGTCGTCTTCTGGAACCTTGGCGATGACAGCACGCCGCGCGCACCGATCCAGATCGACCTGCTGCGCGACCCGAGCCAGATCCACGAGGCCGTGTTCTCACCCGATGGCACACGCTTGCTCACCCTCGCGGACGACGATGCGCTGCGCCTGTGGCAACTCCCCGATCACGGGATTCGCAGCAGGAACCTTGAAGACCGCGCGTCCGACCAGGGCCCAGACGCGGAGATCAGCGCACTGCGCGCGCGCGCCGACGGCAGCGCCGCCACGGCCTTGAGGCAGCAGCTCGGCGACCTGCAGGCCGGCTGCCATCCGCTGGCTCGCTCCCCCGATGGCACGCGCTTCGCACTTGCGTGCACGCAGAGCGAGACCCAGGGGCGCACGGTGAGCCACACCCTGCAACTGGTGAGCGGGGGCCAATCTGCGGTGGTGTGGTCCCCTGCCCAGCCGATCGCGCTCGCAAGCTTCGAGCGGAGCGGACGACGCATCGCGCTCGCGCTCGAAAACAACATGCTTTACGTGCTCGACGTGGCCGGCGGCCAAGGCCAGGAGGCCGCGAATTCGCGCCCGGAACCCACGCGCCGGCGCAGCGAACATGGCGGCCAGATAACCGACCTGCAGTTCAACGAAGACGGCACCCTGCTCGCCACGGCAGGCAGGGATGGCACCATCCGGGTGCTCGATCCCGACACCCTGCGCCAGCTCACCGTCACCCCACTGAACGGCGCACCCGGCGCACCCGGCGCACCCAACTCGGCCGACGCAGTCGTTTTCGCCGACGATGACCGCCACGTTCTCGCCATGGTCGGCAAACAGATTGTGGCCTGGCGCTGCCCTGTGTGTGGGTCGGTGAAAGACCTCATCGAACGCGCATGTGCACTGCTGGCCGAGGGCGCGTCTCCACCGCGCGAGTGTTCAGCTCCCGACGCTTCACCCCGCGCCGCGCCGCCCGGCGAGACGAGCACCGCGCGGCGATGATCGACAGGCCGCGCTTCAGAACTCGGCAGCGCGCTTGATGCGACGCTGGCGCACGCCCTCGGCGAGGATGTCGAGCACCTCGATGCTGTCTTCCCAGCCGATGCAGGCGTCGGTGATGCTCTTGCCGTACTCGAGCTCCTTGCCGGGGACCAGATCCTGGCGGCCTTCCTTGAGGTGCGACTCGACCATCACGCCCATGATGCGGTCGTCACCCGCGGCGAGCTGACCAGCGACGTCCTTCGCCACCTCGATCTGCAGGCGGTGCTGCTTGCGGCTGTTGCCGTGCGAGAAGTCGACCATCACCTTGTTGCACACGCCCGCCGCGGCGAGCGCGTTCGAGGCCGCATCGACGCTGGCGGCGTCGAAGTTGGGTTCCTGGCCGCCACGCAGGATGGCGTGGCAGTCCTCGTTGCCGCGGGTGGACACGATCGCCGAATGCCCCGCCTTGGTCACCGACAGGAAGTGATGCGGCGCCTGCGCGGCCTTGATCGCATCGGCGGCGATGCGCAGGTTGCCGTCGGTGCCGTTCTTGAAGCCGACCGGGCACGACAGGCCCGAAGCGAGCTCGCGGTGCACCTGGCTCTCGGTGGTGCGCGCGCCGATCGCGCCCCAGGCGATCAGGTCGCCGATGTACTGCGGGGTGATCATATCGAGAAACTCGGTGCCGGCTGGCAGCCCGATCTCGTTGATCTCCCACAGCACCTGGCGCGCAAGGCGCACGCCGTCGTTGATGCGGAAGCTGTTGTCCAGCCCGGGGTCGTTGATCAGCCCTTTCCAGCCCACGGTGGTGCGCGGCTTCTCGAAATAGACGCGCATGACGATGAGCAGGTCGTTCCTGAGCCTGTCCGCTTCGGCCTTGAGCCGGCGCGCATATTCGATGGCCGCGGCCGTGTCGTGGATCGAGCACGGCCCGATCACCACCAGCAGGCGGTCGTCGGCGCCGTAGAGGATGCGGTGGATGGCCTGGCGCGCCTCGTAGGAGACTTCCGCCGCCCTGGGCGTGGCCGGAAACTCGCGCAGCACGTGTGCGGGCGGCACGAGTTCCTTGATCTCTGCGATACGGACGTCGTCGATATGCAATTTAACTGAGGCGGTCATGCGGGACTCTTGCTGGATACCTGACAGGGCTTTCGATTCTAGCGGAAAGGCATCCCGGGCTGGGCATCGGGCGCGCTATGAGCGTCATGGACTGAACCGATCGGCGTTTCAGGCGTCTGTTCGTACACGTGTGACGCCACCTTCAGCAGGCCTGCGCAGGTCGCGGCCCCGGCGCCCGCCCCCTTTATCCGAGAGTCCGAACAATGCTGATTCACAAGTCCGGCAATATCCTGTCCTCCGAAATCACCTCGCGCGGCCTGTTCGAGCGCCGGCGCGAATTCCTCACCCGCAGCGGCGCCGGGCTGATCGCCGGCGCCGCGCTGTGGCACGGTCTGCCCGCCGATGCGCGCGCCGCCGCCAAGCTGCAGACGGCACCTTCGGCACTGAGCACCACCGAGCCGCTCACCGACTACAAGGCGGTCACCACCTACAACAACTTCTACGAATTCGGCACCGACAAGGGCGACCCGGTGCAGAGCGCGGGCCGCATGGCGGTGCGGCCGTGGACGGTTGCAGTCGAAGGCCTGGTCGGCAAGCCGCGCCGCTTCGACATCGACGACCTGCAGAAGCTCGCGCCGCTGGAAGAGCGCATCTACCGCATGCGCTGCGTCGAGGGCTGGTCGATGGTGATCCCGTGGGTGGGCTTCCCGCTCGCAGCGCTGCTCAAGGAGGTCGAGCCCCTGGGCAGCGCAAGGTACGTCGAGTTCCTGACCCACTACGACCCCGCGATCATGAGCCGCCGCCCGGTGCTGGACTGGCCGTACGGCGAGGGCCTGCGCCTGGACGAAGCCCTGCATCCGCTCACGATCCTCGCCGTCGGGCTGTACGGCGAGGTGCTGCCGAACCAGAATGGCGCGCCGGTTCGCCTGGTGGTGCCGTGGAAGTACGGTTTCAAGAGCGCGAAGTCGATCGTCACCATCCGCCTCACCGAAACGCAACCCGCCACGGCCTGGAACAAGGCAGCACCGCAGGAATACGGCTTCTACTCCAACGTGAATCCGGCGGTGTCGCACCCGCGCTGGAGCCAGGCCACCGAGCGCCGCATCGGCGATCTGCGCAAGCGCCCGACCCTGCCCTTCAACGGCTACGCCGAGCAGGTCGCCGGCCTGTACCAAGGCATGGACCTGAAGAAATTCTTCTGAACCGGGCAAACGGCCGGCCGCACCCGCAGCACGGCCGCAAGCCGTGCCCGCCGGCGCAGCTCGCGCACGGCGCGCCCCACGTACCGCACACAGCGCATCTCAGCCGATGAGCCTTTTCCTCAGAACACCGTCCGCCACCGCGATCGCCGCCATCAAGGCGCTCATCTTCGTCCTCTGCCTGCTGCCGGCCGCGAACCTCGCGCTCGGCTGGCAGGCCGATGCGCTCGGCGCCAACCCGATCGAGACGATCACCCGCGCCAGCGGCGAATGGGCGCTGCGCTTCCTGCTGATCACGCTGGCGGTCACGCCGCTGCGCCGGCTCACCGGCCTGCACTGGCTGCTGCGTCTGCGCCGCATGCTCGGGCTGTATGCCTTCGCCTACGCCGCCGCGCACTTTACGATCTACCTGTGGCTGGACCAGTTCTTCGACTGGGGCGCGATTGCGCGCGACATCCTCGAGCGCCCCTTCATCACCGTCGGCTTCGCCGCCTTCGTGCTGCTGATCCCGCTCGCCGCAACCTCGAACAGTTTCGCGATCCGCCGCCTCGGCGGCCGCCAGTGGCAATCGCTGCATCGATCGGTCTACGCGATCGCGATCATCGCCGTGGTGCATTTCTGGTGGCTGGTGAAGGCCGACGTGCTCGAACCGGCGATCTACGCGCTGGTCCTGGCCGCGCTGCTGGGCGTGCGCGCGTGGTGGCGCGAGCTCGAGCGCCGCAGGCAGCTGTCAGTGCCGCCGCCGGCGAAGCACCTGCAGCGACCGGTGATCAGGATCGTGCCGCGGCAGTAGGGCCCTCGTGCTTTGCACAGGTGCGCCGAAATGTCCGGCCGTGAACCGAACTCATCTGGAGCGCTCGGGACGGGGACGCGCACGGGGCATTCCTTCCGAGGCTGCGGAACTCGCTTCGCTCGGACTGTCCGAGCCCGCAGGGCGAGTTCCGCAGCCTCGGAAGCAATACCCGGCGCGTCCTCGGCGGGTTGACCTGACCACAAGATCAGTTGGCAACGACGCCCAAGCGCCAGAGCGAGGTGACTTCAGCGACCCGCGCCGCATGCAGCGGATCGTCCGCATCGCTCGCCTTGGGGTGACGCGGGCGGATGTCCTCGCGCCCGAGCACCTCCAGCCCCGCCGCCTCGATCCAGCCGAGTAGTTCGGCGCGCGTGCGCAGCCCGAAGTGTTCGGCAAGGTCGGACAGGATCAGCCAGCCCTCGCCGCCCGCCTCCAGATGCGCTGCCAGCCCGGCGAGAAAGCCGCGCAGCATGCGGCTCTCGGGGTCGTACACCGCGTGCTCGATCGCCGAGCTCGGCTTGGCCGGCACCCAGGGCGGGTTGCAAACCACCAGCGGCGCGCGGCCGGACGGGAACAGGTCGGCCTGCAGCAACTCGACACGCCCCGCTCTGCCCCCAGTCACTGGCGTGTCCGCGCCACCTGACACACCGGCCGGCAAGCCCAGGCGCCCGAGATTTTCGCGCGCGCAGCCGAGCGCCCGCGGCGCCACATCGGTGGCGACCACCTTGCGCACGCCGCGGCGCGCAAGCATGGCGGCGATGACCCCGGTGCCGGTGCCAATGTCGAAGGCGAGCGT